>NZ_JBKJPP010000084.1:0-27432 GCF_046595215.1 Lapillicoccus sp.
CCTCAACGGCCGACCCCGCAAAACCCTCGACTGGAAGACCCCGGCCGAGGCCCTCGCCGCGCTACTCTCGGCTGCCGTGTAGTGAACCGGTGTTGCGACGACTGGATGAATCCGCCAGTCCTTGCCGGGAAAGAAACTCCTCCACTCTTCGCGAAACCCGCCCGTCGGCAGGGCCCCTCGGTCGAGGCGAGCCTGCTCTACACGTTGAAGGGTGCGCAGGGGCTGCTTGTAAAGGCCATCCGAGACGACCTGGATGATGCGCCACGTCCGGCGATCGAGCTCCTCACGTCGCTCGATGTCATCGGCCCAGACGTCGTCCTCCTCCCGATGGTGGCGGCCCTCGTACTCGATCGCGACGAGCAATTCCTCGTAGGCGAGCTCGAACCGTCGCTGCCAGTCTCCGCTGACGGGGTCACGGAGGATGAGGTTGACGATGGGCTCAGGCAGCCCGGCCAGGACGATGAGCATCCGGAGCCGGCTTTCCGGAGGTAAGTCGACGCCCTCACCTACAAGGGAGGCTGCCCGTCGGAGAAGCGCATACCGGGGCCGGTCCCAGTTCCGGGCGAACTGCATCAATCGCGCCGGCGTCGTCGCGTCGCGCCGGACCAGCCTGTCGCCGAGCGTCACGAGCTGGACGAGGTCGAGGAACTCCGCGGGGTCGGCGAAGGTCCGTTCGGGTGATGTCACCCGGATCCCATTGCGCTGAAGGCCCTTCGGAACCCGAAGATACCGATGGGTGCGGATGCCGGGCACATCCAATGTCTGCTTGTGCCCGATGGTGACGTGGATAGCCGAGTTGTCCGGGACGGTCCCACGCCACAAGAGGGCGGCCGTGTGATGGCTGATCACGGCGCCCTCGGGAGCAATGAGCAGAGCGGCCTTCGCTCGAACGGCGAGGGTCCGGGTGACCGACCTCGAGATGTAGACATTGCGGAAGAGCCGGACGACGTCACGCCCCCGGAACTGTCGCACCGTCAGTCCACCCTCGATCCCCTCCGCCCGGGTGAACGGCTTGCTGGGGTCAAAGGGACGAGCTGCCCCTTTGGTGGCTGGCGACGTCATGGGGGAATCGTCGCGGATCTGGCGAGCGGGTCAGGCTCTGTCCACAGGCCAGCGACGAACCAATTGGCGACCCGCCGCAGGAGACGTTAGTTGAAGAACTTGACCGGCTTGACGATGTCGGCGTAGATCAGCAGCGCCGACATCCCGATCAGGATCACCGCCATCGTGTAGGCCACGGGGAGCGCCTTCGCCACATCCACGTGCCCGGGGTCGGCCTTGCCGAGCAGCTTGGCGCTGCGCCGCTTCAGGCCCTCCCACAGGGCGCCCGCGACGTGACCACCGTCGAGCGGAAGCAGCGGGATGAGGTTGAAGACGAAGAGGGCCATGTTGAGCGAC
Organism: Lapillicoccus sp.; assembly: GCF_046595215.1. Lineage (NCBI taxonomy): Bacteria > Bacillati > Actinomycetota > Actinomycetes > Micrococcales > Intrasporangiaceae > Lapillicoccus > Lapillicoccus sp. Next base: position 1,399 of record NZ_JBKJPP010000084.1, read on the forward strand.
GCGACGAGCGAGATGAGGGTGACGAACTTGGCGCCCGTGCTACCGGCGCCCAGGTCGGCGCTGGCGATCTCGCCGCCGACCCGACCGACACCGACCACTGAGATCGGGCCGTTGCGGTCACGCTCGCCCGAGCCGAAGGCGGCCTGGAAGATGCCGACCATCTTCTGCGGCACGTGGACCACCACGCTGGCCGTCTGCACGAACGCGTTCCCGACGAAGGCCGGGGTCCCGCCGATGCTCCCCTTGACGTTCTCCACCGTGGGGGTCGCACCGAGGTATCCCACCGGCTCGGTGACGATCGCTCCGGTGGCGTCGACTTTGACCTTGTCGGTGTCGACGTAGGAGGCCCGGTTGAGCGACGCGATCGGCGCCTGCAGGGTGACCTGCTGGCCGCCCCGCTCCACCACCATGGCCATCGTCGTGCCCTTGGCGTTGCGGATGAGGGGTGTGACCTCGTCCCAGGTCGTGACCGCCCTGCCGTTGATCGAGATGATCCGGTCCTTCTCCTGCAGTCCGGCCACCGACGCCGGTGACGTCGGGTCGCCGGTCTTGCACTCCGGCTGGGGCACCTGCACGCTCGGCGCCGTCAACGGGGCGCAGGTGGCGACCTTCGCCACCAGCGGGGTCACGGTCGCGATGCCGTAGAGGGTGGAGATCCCGCCCAGCAGGATGGCCGCGATCGCGAAGTTCATCAGCGGTCCCCCGAGCATGACCGCGACCTTCCTTGGCACCGAGAGCCGATAGAAGACCCGGTCGCGGTCCGCCGGGCCAACCTCCTCCATGGACTCCTGTCGGGCCTGGTCCATGAGCTGGCTGAAGCGGCCGGTCGACGACGAGCGCAGCCGGTCCGGGGCGTCCCCGGGCTTTGGCGGGAACATCCCGATCATCCGGATGTAGCCGCCGAGTGGGATCGCCTTGAGGCCATACTCCGTCTCTCCACGGCGACGCGACCAGATGGTCGGCCCGAAGCCGACCATGTACTGGGTCACCTTGACGCCGAACCTCTTCGCGGGCACGAGGTGGCCGATCTCGTGGAGAGCGATCGACAGGCCCACACCCACGACGACGAAGAGCACTCCGGCGATGTACGCGATCACGCCTGGGTCCCTCCCTCAAGGTTGCTGGTCCCACCATTGTCGCTCAGCCCGAGGACCGACCGCGCCTGCGACCGGGCCCAGGAGTCGGCACGCAGCACTGCGTCAACGTCCAGGTCCGACGGATCGATCCCGCCGCCCCCGTCGGCGTGCTGCTCGACCACCCGGGCGATGGTCTCGACGATGTCCGTGAAGCGGATCCGTCCGCCGAGGAAGGCCTGCACGCACTCCTCGTTGGCCGCGTTGTAGACCGCGGGAAAGGTCCCGCCAGCCCCGCCCACCTGCTTCGCAAGCGCCACCGCCGGGAATGCCTGGTGGTCGAGCGGGAAGAACTCCCACGTCGTCGCGCGGGTCCAGTCGCAGGCAGGAGCCGCCTGCGGCACCCGGTCGGGCCAGCCGAGCCCGAGGGCGATGGGGATCAGCATGCTCGGCGGCGAGGCCTGCGCGATCGTCGAGCCGTCGGTGAACTCGACCATCGAGTGGACGACGGACTGCGGGTGGACGACGACCTCGATCCGGTCGAAGGGGATGTCGAAGAGCAGGTGAGCCTCGATGACCTCGAGCCCCTTGTTGACCAGCGTCGCGGAGTTCGTCGTGATGACCGGCCCCATCGCCCAGGTCGGGTGGGCGAGCGCCTGCTCGGGCGTCACCTCGTGCAGCTGCTCACGCGCCATCCCGCGGAAGGGCCCTCCGCTCGCGGTGACGACGAGTCGGCGCACCTCGCCCGCCGAGCCGGCGCGCAGACACTGCGCAATGGCGCTGTGCTCGCTGTCGACCGGCACGATCTGCCCGGGCTTCGCGGCCGCGCGCACCAGCGGGCCGCCGATGATGAGGGACTCCTTGTTGGCCAGCGCGAGAGTGTTGCCGGCCTCCAGCGCGGCCAGGGTCGGTGCGAGGCCGATGGACCCGGTGATGCCGTTGAGGACGACGTCGGTAGGGCGGGCAGCGAGGATCGCGTTGGCCTCGGGTCCAACCAGGACCTCGGGCCGGTATGCCGGGCAGCCCGCTGCCGCGGCCGCCCCACCGATCGCGGCGGTGACCTCCTCGACGCTCCCGCGCGCCACCGCGACCGACTCGACCCGGAGGCGGACGGCTTGCTCGGCGAGCAGCTCGAGGTTGCCTCCGCCGGCGCTCAGAGCGGTGACCGCGAACCGGTCGGGGTTGGCGAGCACGACCTCGATGGCCTGGGTGCCGATCGATCCGGTTGAGCCGAGCAGGGTCACGGCGCGCGGTGCAGTCACGCCCGCATTGTCCCCCACTCCAGTGGGCTGCGGCCCCTACTCCAGTGGGCTGCGGCCCCTACTCCAGTGGGCTGCGGCCCCCACTTCACTGGGCGGCCCCGCTGACTCCGGGTCGGCTGTGCGGCATACCCGGGCGGCGGAAGCACGGCATACGAGGCGGGGGTGTCCTCAGCGGACGATGATGGTGACCTGGAGGTCGTCGCGTTCGCGCTCGACGTCCTCGAGCACCGACACGATCGCGCGGAAGGCGCGGGGGTCCTGCTCGCGCAGGGCGTGGGCGTCGTCCCAGACCACGCAGATCGGCCGGCCGTCGGCGTCCTGGAGGTCGCGCAGGGAGTCCATGAGCGCATCGAGGTTGTGGCCGAACCAGTCGGGCAGCGCCAGCGTGGCGCGGAAGGACTCGAGGGTGGCGCGCTTGTCCTCCCCGCCCTCGACGACGTGCACGACGCGGCCCGCGGCGTGGGCCCGGCGCACCAGCGCGTCGAGGTCGGCCCCGATGCCGAGCCGGCGGGTCACGCCCCCTCCCGGATGCGCTCGAACGAGGCGTAGTGGTCGCCGGTGTAGAAGCGTGCGCCGTCCTGGCCGGTGATGATCCGGCGGGGACCACGGTCCGGGCTGCCGGGGGTGGTGACGGTGTACTCCTTGTAGTAGCCCTTGCCCTTGGCGGGCAGGATGCGCTCACGGTTGTCGAAGGTGACGCCGTCGTTGCGAGGGTAGGGAAAGGGACCGCCGGCCCGGATCGCGGTCAGGGTCTGCCTGGCCTGCTCGTTCAGCGTCGACTCGTCGACCCAGCGCAGCCCCGTCGCGGGGTCGGCCGCCGACGTGCGCGCGCCCGCGCTGGTGGCCGGGCCGGACGTGGAGCGGGTGAGGCTCAGCCCGACCGCGACGAGGAGGACGAGACCCCCGACGAGAAGGGCCACGAGGGCCGTCCTCGGGGACCGTCCCCGCCGTGGTGTGCGCACCTGCACATCATGCCCGTCCGCGCGCTCCCCAGCACGCGGACGGGCCCCCCACGGTGCGCGCTCCCCCGGCGCGCCCGAAGGTCCTGTGCACGCCCCCCCGGGCGCGCAGGACCGGGTCTGGTCACTCGGTGTAGAGGCGGTCCTCGACGAGCTGTTCCATGACGAGCTGGCCCGCGGCGTCGAAGCGACCCTCAGAGAAGCGCTTGCGGAACTCGAGCTCGATCTTGTCCACGCCGTGCCTGTTCTTCTCGATGGTCATGACGACCCACTCCTTGAAGCGGTCGGCGTTGCCGAGGTCGTAGACCAAGTGGTGACGGGCGACGATGTCGTACTTCTCGTTGAGCAGGAGCACCACGTCGGCCTCGTGGGCGACGGCGGCGGAGCCCCGCAGGTCCGCGACCCGGGTGCGGATGCCGAGCGAGCCGTGGGCGCCCCCGGAGCCCGGGGCGCGGCCCGCGCCCGTGACGACGACCATCGGCACCCCGAGGGCGACGGTGAGGTCCTTGAGGCGCTCCACCACCGCGACCTGCTCCTCGTCCCCCCGCGCCGGACCCCGGGTGAGGGGGACCTTCTGGAGGTGGTCGATGACGACGAGGGGGCGGATCCCGGTCTGCGCCTCGACCTCGCGCACGACCCGCTCGATCTCGGCGAGGTCGGTCGTCGACGTGGCCGACTCGTGCAGGTGGAGCCGGTCGGCGTAGCGCCGGATCGCCTCGAGGCCCTCGAGGGCTCCGGGCAGCAGGGCGAGACGCTCCTCCAGGCTGGTGGGCTGGCCCGGCTGGAGCTCGAAGGCCCGGCGCACGGAGCGCAGCTTCGTCGACCCCAGCCCGACGGCGGCGGCGGCCTCGAGGGAGATGAGCCGCTCGAGGATGGTGTGCGCCTCCGACTCGTAGGAGAAGACGACTGCGCTGCCGCCGGCCCGCACGACGTTGCGCACCATCTGCACGACCAGCGTCGACTTGCCGAGTCCCTGGGCACCGCCGAGCATGACGAGCTCACCCGAGCGGAGACCTCCGTCGAGCGAGTCGTCGAGCACCCTGAATCCGGTGGGGACCACGACGGCCCCCGGCAGGACACCCTGACGGATAGCGTCGTCGGTGCGGTCGAGCAGTGCCGAGATCGAGGTCAGCCGGGGGGCGGGAGCCGCGGTAATCGTTGTCATGACCGCAGTCAAGCGCACCGCGGGCCTACGCGCCACGGTTCTGCCAAAGGTCAACCGAACGGCTGATCCCGGTCAAGAAAGAGTAAAGGGATGTTAAAGGGCAATTCCGACATACTTGGTCTCGAGGTACTCCTCGATGCCCTCGAAACCGCCCTCGCGACCGAACCCGCTGTGCTTGACGCCCCCGAAGGGCGCCGCCGGGTTGGAGACGATGCCCTGGTTGACGCCGACCATCCCGTACTCCAGCGCCTCGCTCGTGCGCAGGGCCCGGTCGAGGTCCCTGGTGAAGAGGTAGGCGACCAGGCCGAACTCGGTGTCGTTGGCCATCGCGATCGCCTCCGCGTCGGTCGTGAAGGTCGTGATCGGGGCGACCGGGCCGAAGATCTCCTCCTGCTGGAGCCGGGCGCTGGTTGGGACGTCCACGAGGACGGTCGGCTGGAAGAAGTAGCCGGCCCCCCGCTGTGGCTCCCCTCCGATGAGGACCCTCGCGCCCCTGGCGACGGCGTCGTCGAGAAGCTCGGTGACCTTGGTGCGCGCCTTCTCATCGATGAGTGGACCGACGGTGACGCCCTTCTTGGTGCCCTTGCCGAGGGTGAGCGCCCCCATCCTCGCGGCGAACTTCCCGGAGAACTCCTCGGCCACCGACTCGTGGACATAGAAGCGGTTGGCCGCCGTGCAGGCCTCGCCGATGTTGCGCATCTTGGCGAGCATGGCGCCCTCGACGGCCTGGTCGACGTCGGCGTCCCCGAACACCAGGAACGGGGCGTTGCCGCCGAGCTCCATCGACACCCGGAGCAGCTGCTCGGCCGACTGCTCGACGAGCATCCGCCCGACCGGGGTCGAGCCGGTGAAGGTCAGCTTGCGCAGCCGCGGGTCGCGGATGAGCGGCTCGCAGACGTCCTGGGTGTGCGACGTCGTGATGACGTTGAGGACGCCGTCGGGCACGCCGCACCCGGTGAGCAGCTCGGCGAGCAGCAGCATCGTCAAGGGCGTCTGGCTGGCCGGCTTGACGACCATGGTGCAGCCGGCCGCGAGCGCGGGACCGATCTTGCGGGTCCCCATCGCGAGGGGAAAGTTCCATGGCGTGATCATCAGGACGGGTCCGACGGGCTGCTTGGTCGTCAGCAGCCGCGTCGCGCCGTTGGGGGCCACAGCATACCGGCCGTGGATGCGGACGGCCTCCTCGGCGAACCACCGGAAGAACTCCGAGCCGTAGGCGACCTCGCCACGCGACTCCGCAAGGGGCTTGCCCATCTCGAGTGTCATCATCAGCGCGAACTCCTCGGCGCGCTCGGTGAGCCGTTCGTATGCCGCGCGGAGGATCTCGCTGCGCTCGCGCGGGGGCGTCGCGGCCCAGGACGACTGCGCTGCGACGGCAGCATCGAGGGCGGCCCGGCCGTCGGCCACGCTCGCGTCGGCCACGTGCGCCAGGGTGCGACCCGTCGCGGGGTCCTCGACGGCGAGGGTGGAGCCGTCCGAGGAGTCGCGCCACGAGCCCCCGATGAAGAGCCCGGTGGGCACGGCGTCGAGCAGGGCCGATTGGGTGATGGGCATGCGGGGCCTCTCGAGCGTCGTCAGGGGTTCGTCAGTGGATTGGGGGTTCTTCAGGGACACGTCACGGATTGCGGCAGGGATTGTCCGAGAGCCTACCCAGCACGCTCAGACGGAGCACGCTCAGACCGACGCCGCGAAGGCCGCCTCGAGGATGTCGAGCCCCTCGGAGAGCAGGTCGTCGCCGGCGACGAGCGGCGGCAGGAACCGGAACACGTTGCCGTAGGTGCCACAGGTGAGGGTGATCAGCCCTTCGTGGTGGCAGAACGCGTTCACGGCCGATGTCAGGGCCGCGTTGGGCGTCTTGTCGTCCGCGGACGCGACGAGCTCGACCGCGAGCATCGCGCCCCGGCCACGAATGTCACCGACCTGGTCGTACTTCGCGGCGAGGGCCTCCAGCCGGGGCCGGAAGAGTGCCTCGATCGCCCGGGCGCGCGCCGCGAGGTCGTCCGTACGCATCGTCTCGATCGCGGCCAGTGCGGCGGCGCAGGCGACCGGGTTGCCGCCGTAGGTGCCGCCGAGGCCGCCGCCGTGGACCGAGTCCATGACGTCCGCGCGCCCGGTGACGCCGGCGAGCGGCAGCCCGCCCGCGATGCCCTTGGCCACGGTGACGATGTCGGGGACGACGTCCTCGTGCTCGCTGGCGAACCAGTCCCCGGTGCGGCAGAAGCCGGTCTGGATCTCGTCCGCGATGAAGAGGATGCCGTGGTCCTTGCACCACCTCGCGACCGTGGCGACGAAGCCCGGTGCGGGGACGATGAACCCGCCCTCGCCCTGGATCGGCTCGAGGATCACGGCGGCGGTGTTCTGCTCGCCGACCTGGGTGTGCACCCGTTGGACGAACTCGGCGAAGGCCTCGTCGGCGCAGGTCTCGCGGCCGGTGGGCCACCGGTAGGGGTAGGCCATCGGGACGCGGTGGATCTCGCCCGCGAAGGGCCCGAAGCCGTCCTTGTAGGGCATGTTCTTCGCCGTGAGCGCCATGGTCAGGTTGGTGCGGCCGTGGTAGGCGTGGTCGAAGGCGACGACGGCCTGCCGGCCGGTGAAGTGGCGGGCGACCTTAATCGCGTTCTCCACGGCTTCGGCGCCGGAGTTGAAAAGCGCAGAACGCTTCTCATGATCGCCGGGCGTCAGCGCGTTGAGCTGCTCGCAGACCGCGAGGTACTCCTCGTAGGGCGTGACCATGAAGCAGGTGTGGGTGAAGTCGGCGACCTGCCTCTGCACGGCCTCGACGACCCGCGGCGCCGCGTTGCCGACGGAGGTGACGGCGATGCCGGAGCCGAAGTCGATGAGCTGGTTGCCGTCGACGTCGACGACGATGCCGCCACCGGCGCGCTCGACGTAGATCGGCAGCCCGGTGCTGACCCCGGACGACACGGCAGCCACCTTGCGCGCGTGCAGGGCCCGGGACCGCGGACCGGGGATCGCGGTCGTGAGGACTCGCTTCTGCTCAATGCTCATGGGTCCAGCCTCCATCTCTCGTCTCATGCTGTCCAATGCGTGCGCTGTGCCGGGGCCAGGGTCAACCGCGACCGTCGAGCAGCGGGGTCGCGCGGTCCCAGGTCGTCCCGTCCCGAGCGTCCTGTCGACGCCGGGCGATGGCCGAGAGGGCCTCGAGGACCACGCGGTTCGCGAGTGCCGCGGTGATGTCGGCGTGGTCGTAGGGAGGGCTGACCTCGACGACGTCGACGCCGACGACCGGCAGCTCGAGGCAGATCCGGCGCACGGCGTCGAGCAGCTGGCGGGCGCTGAGACCACCGGGCTCCGGGGTGCCCGTGCCCGGCGCGTGGCCCGGGTCGCAGACGTCGATGTCCACGGAGAGGAAGACCCCGTCGCACTCGTCCATGGCGATGCTGAACGCCTCGGTCAGACACTCGTCGAGGCCCCGGTGGACGACCTCGGTCATCTCGTAGGAACGCATCCGGTGGCCCGCCATCCAGTCCAGCGTCTCCGGCGGCGGCCAGTAGCCGCGCAACCCGACCTGGAGGAACCGGTCGCCGCGCAGGGCCCCGGACTCGATGAGCCGGCGCATAGGCTGACCGTGGCCCCAGAGCGAGCCGAACTCGATGTCACCGGTGTCGGCGTGGGCGTCGAAGTGGATCATCGAGATCCGGCCGTGACCGAGGACGTTGGCGACCCCCTTGGCGTCCGGGAAGGCGATCGAGTGGTCGCCGCCGAGGATCACCGGGATGGCGCCCGACCGCGTCACCTTCTCGACCGCCCGCTCGAGCGCCGGCAGCGCGACCTCGATGTCACCGGAGAACATCTCGACGTCTCCGGCGTCGAGCACTCGCAGGTCCCGCAGGCCGTCGGTGCGCAGCGCAAGCGACGGGCGCGACCCGTCGTGCGGGAGGTAGTCGCTCATCCGGATCGCCTGCGGCCCGAACCGGGCCCCAGGGCGGTGGGACGTGCCTCCGTCGAACGGCGCACCGAGGATGACGACGTCCGCCCCGGCATACGAGCTCTCGTCGTCGAGGTCGCACCGGTCCACCCCGAGGAACGTGAGGTCGGGGCCGTACTGGGCGCCATAGCGGGTCATCTCCCGATCCTAGGGTCGCGCGGCGTGGTCACGACCGCTCGTCCTGGCCCCAGGGCGAGCCGTAGCCGACCGGGGCGGGGGCCTTGAGCAGGTCGAGGAACGGCACCGCGTCGAAGGCCTCCGGGCCGAGCACGCCGGTCCCGGACCAGGCCCCCGACGCGAGGAGCTCGAGGGCGACGACGGGGTTGACCGCGGTCTGCCAGACCACGCACTGGGCGCCGTACTCCCGCATCGACCACTCGTTGTCGACCACGTGGTAGAGGTAGGTCCCGCGCGGCTGCCCATCGAGGCCGGTGCCCGTCACGAACGTCCCCGCGCAGGTCTTGCCGGTCATCCTGGGCCCGATCGTGGACGGGTCGGGCAGCACCGCCGCGACGACGTCCCGCGGTGAGACGAGGGCGTCCCCGACGCGCACCTTCTCGACCCGGTCCAGACCGAGGGCGTGGAGGGTCTTCAGCACGCCGATGAACTCGTCGCCGAGGCCGTACTTGAAGGTCACCCGTCTCGCGTCCAGCCACCGGGGCATCAGAAGGACCTCCTCGTGCTCGACGTTGACGCACTCCACCGGCCCGATGCCCTCGGGGAAGTCGAACACCTCGGGCTCGCTGAACGCGGGCGTCGTGAACCAGCCCCGGTCCTTCTCCCAGACCACGGGCGGGTTGAGGCACTCCTCGATCGTCGTCCAGATCGAGAAGCTGGGCGCGAAGATCTCCTCGCCGACCTCGTTGCGTACGACGAGGTTGGCGCCGTCGCGTACGCCGAGCTCGTCCACCGCGGAGAAGAGGTGGTCGACGGCATACCGGGCGAAGACGTCGGAGAGGCCCGGCTCGACCCCCATCCCGACGAGCGCGAGCTGCCCGGCCGCCCGCCAGCGGGACTCCGCGGCGAACTGCTCGTCGCCGAGCCTGACACCGACCTCGGCCCAGGGCTGTTCGGGGTGGCGCGACGAGAGGCTCATCGCCATGTCGAGGTAGTCGGCCCCGGCAGCGAGGGCGCCCTCGAAGACCGACATGACGAACCGGGGGTCGACGGCGTTGAGGACGTGGGTGATCCCGTGCTCGCGCGCCAGGGCGGCGATGGACGCGGCGTCCGAGGCGTCGACGCGGGCCGCGACCAGGCGCGACTCCCCCGCGCGGCGAGCGGTGGCCGCGGCCACGGTGGCCTCGGCCCGGGCGAGGTCGTGGTCCGACATGACGAGCAGGTCGAAGAAGTCGCGGGCAACGGCGATCCGGGCGACGGCGTCACCGACGCCACCGGACCCGATGACAAGGACTCGCATGTCTCACACCACTCTTGCTCGACGGGTGCTGATGGCCTGGGCGATCCCGACCACCGCCACGGCACTGAGGAACATCACGGTGCCCACGACGTTGATCTGGACGGGGGTCCCCCGCTGGGCGGCGCCCCACACGAACATCGGGAACGTGACCGACGAGGGGCTCGCGTTGAAGTTCGTGATGATGTAGTCGTCGAACGACAGGGAGAACGCCAGCAGCCCCCCGGCCGCGATGCCGGGCGCCACGAGCGGCAGCGTCACCCGCAGGAAGGTCTGCACCTCGTTGGCGTAGAGGTCCGCGGCGGCCTGCTCGAGCCGGGGGTCGAGGGAGGCGACCCGCGCCTTGACCGTGACGATGACGAACGACAGGCAGAACATGATGTGCGCGATGAGGATCGTCGTGCTGCCGGACGGGATCCCGAGCGAGATGAACAGGGTGAGCAGGCTCGAGCCCATGACCACCTCGGGCGTCGCCATGGGGAGGAAGATCAGCAGGTTGGTCGCGGCCCGCCCGCGGAACCGGTGGCGGCCCAGGGCGAAGGCCACCATCGTGCCGAGCACGGTGGCGACGACCGAGGCGATGAGGCCGACCCGGAGGCTCAGACCGAGCGCCTCGCACATCCCCGGGCTGCCGCACGGGTTGGTCCAGGCATCGAGCGAGAACCGCGTCCACTCGTAGTTGTAGCGGCCGTTCGGGGCGTTGAAGGAAAAGAGGATGACGACCAGGTTGGGCACCAGGATGTAGCCCATCACGAGCAGCCCGACGACGCTGAGGACGTGGCGGCGCAGCCAGGCCATCTAGACCAGCTCCTCGGTGCCGGCACGGCGCACGTAGACCACGACGATGACGACGATCGTCATCATCAGGATGAACGACAGCGCCGCCGCGATCGGGTAGTCGAGGACCCGGAGGAACTGCGCATCGATGACCTGCCCGATCATCACCGTCTGGGTGTTGCCCAGCAGCCTGGAGTTGATGAAGTCACCCGACGCCGGGATGAAGGTGAGGAGGGTCCCGGCGACCACCCCCGGCAGGGAGAGCGGCCAGACGACGCGACGGAACGCCTGGACCGGCGAGGCATACAGGTCGCCGGCCGCCTCGACGAGCCGGATGTCGAGCCGCTCGAGGTTGGCGTAGAGCGGCAGCACCATGAAGGGCAGGAAGTTGTAGGTGAGCCCGCAGATCACGGCGAACTTCGAGGACAGGAGCGAGTCGTTGGCGGTCAGGCCCACGGCCTGCAGCACCGAGGTGAGGTGCGACCAGCGAGCGAACGACGTGACCACGCCGTCGTCGGTGAGGATGATCTGCCAGGCGAGGGTGCGGATCAGGAAGTTCGTGAAGAACGGCGCGACCACGAGCACGAGCAGGAGGTTCTTGAACCGGCCGGACCGGTGGGCGATGAACCACGCCAACGGATAGCCGAGGAGCAGGGTGCCGACCGTGGCGGTCGCCGCGTAGCCGAGGGACCGCGCGAACTGCGGCCAGTACTGCCCGACCGCGTCGGCGTAGTTCTGGACGTGCCAGGTCAGGACGTATCCGGTGTCGACGTCACCGGTCTGGAGGGACTGCGAGGCCAGCGACAGAGTCGGCACGACGAAGAAGACGACGAGCCACAGGAGGCCGGGAAGCAGCAGCAGGTAGGGGGTCCACCGCCCGCGGCGTCGGGGCGCAGCCGCCGGCGCCGGCGTCGAGGCCCCGCGGGCCGTCTCGAGAAGGACCATGCCTAGACGACCTCCTCGTGGTCCTCGCCGGCGTGCGCGTCCTGCGCGACGTCGAGGGAGAACGCCTGGGACGGCTCCCACCCGAGCCGCACGGTCTCTCCCAGCCCGGCCCGCGCCGACCCGTCGTTCTGCTGCACCAGGGTCAGCTCCTGGCCCCACGGCATCCGGACGAGGTAGTGGGTGGCTACTCCGGTGAAGGACACGTCGGTGACCTCACCGGGAAGCACGTTGAGCCCGGGCGTGTCACCGCCGACCAGGCGCAGCTTTTCCGGGCGGATCCCCAGCCACACCCCGTCGGCGCCCTCGGGCACCTGCGCGCGGGACAACCGCAGGGGTATGCCGTGCACGTCCACCTCCGCGTGGTCGCCCCGCAGCCCGGTCAGTCTCGCGCGCAGGAGGTTCGACTGGCCGAGGAAGTTGGCGACGAAGGTCGACCGGGGTCGCTCGTAGAGCGTTGCCGGGTCGCCCACCTGCTCGAGCCGACCACCGTTCATCACCGCGATGGTGTCGGCCATGGTCATCGCCTCCTCCTGGTCGTGGGTGACGTGGACAAAGGTCAGGCCGACCTCCTGCTGGATCCTTTTCAGCTCGATCTGCATCTGCCGGCGCAGCTTGAGGTCGAGCGCCCCGAGGGGTTCGTCGAGCAGGAGGACATCGGGCCGGTTGACGATGGCCCGGGCCAGGGCGACGCGCTGCTGCATCCCGCCGGAGAGCTGGCCGGGCTTCTTACCTGCCGTGTGAGCGAGCTCGACGAGGTCGAGCGCAGCGACCGCCTTGGCCTTCCACTCCCCGTCCCGGCGCCGACGCAGGCCGAACGCGACGTTGTCGAGGATGTTGAGGTGCGGGAAGAGCGCGTAGTTCTGGAAGACGGTGTTGACATTGCGCTGGTAGGCCTTCGTGTCCGTGATGTCCCTGGCGCCGATCGAGATCGTGCCCTCGCTCGGCTGCTCGAGCCCGGCCACCATCCGCAACGTCGTCGTCTTGCCGCACCCCGACGGCCCGAGCAGCGCGAAGAACGAGCCGCGGGGGATGGTCAGGTCGAGGTGGTCCACTGCCGTGAACGCCTCATACGTCCTCGTGACGCCCTCCAGCCGCAGGTCACCGGACGGCTGCGCGTCCATCACCCGTTGACCAGGGCCTGGAACTTGCGGTTGTAGTCCGTCTCCTCCGCCGCGCTGAGGCCACGGAAGACCTGCGCCCGGGACAGGGTCGCCGCGGTCGGGAAGACCAGCTCGTTGGCGGCCACCGGGGGGTCGTCCACCGCGAGGACCTCCTTGGTCCCCTTTACCACGCTGATGTAGGTGACGAAGTCGACGACCTTCGCCACGACCTTCGGGTCGTAGTAGTAGTTGACCAGCCGCTCGGCATTCTTCTTGTGCTGGGCCATCGCCGGGATGACGAAGTTGTCGGACCACAGCGTGCACCCGGTCTGCGGCAAGGCGTAGCCGAGGTCGGGGTTGTCGGCGCGCAGCTGGACGACATCACCGGTCCACGCGACACAGGCCGCCGTCTCCCCCGCGGCCAGCGGTTTGGTGTAGTCGTTGCCGGTGAACCCCTTGATCTGCCCGGCGTCCTTGGCCTTGCGCAGCTCGGCGACGGCCGCATCGAAGTCCGCGGTGACGAAGCTGTCGAGCTTCTTGCCCATCGCCATCATCACCAGGCCGACCGTGTCGCGCATCTCGGTGAGGAGGGTCACCTTGCCCTTGAGCGCCGGGTCGGTGAGCAGCTGGTCGACCGTCTCGATCTTCTTGCCGCCGGTGGCCTTGGGGTTCCACGCGATGCCGGCGAAGCCGCTCTGCCACGGCAGCGAGTAGGCGCGTCCCGGGTCGAACTGGACGTTGCGCAGGGAGTCCTCGACATTGCCGGCGTTGGGGATGTTCGCGAGATCCAGCTTCTGCACGTAACCGAGCCGGATCAGTCGCGCGACCATCCAGTCGGTGCTCACCCAGATGTCACGGCCGGTGTCCGAGCCCGCCTCGAGGAGGGGGCGCACCTTGGCGTAGAACTCGTCGTTGTCGTTGTAGTCCTCGGTGTAGGTGACCTTGATCCCGGTCGCCGTGGTGAAGGCGTCCAGCGTCGGCCTCGCACTCGTCTTCTGGTCGACGTCGATGTACTGCTGCCAGTTCGACCAGTTGACGACCTTCTCGGTGTCGGACAGGTCGGGGGCCGCCTTGGCCGACGGCGCCGCCGCCGTCGTGGCACTGCCGGAGCCGCCGGCGTCGGGACTCTTGCCCGGTGAGCCACAGGCGCCGAGGAGGGCGACCGCGGAGGCCCCGGCGAGACCGGTCAGCGCCGATCGTCGGGATATCAGGCCGCGGGCCAGGGCCACCTGAGCGGCAGTGGGAAGGACGTCGCCCATGAGGGTCTCCTAGGGGTGGGGGAAGGGTCTGGCTGTCGGGCGGGGGTCAGGAGCTGATGTTGGCCATCACGTGCTTGATCCGGGTGTAGTCCTCGAACCCGTACATCGACAGGTCCTTGCCGTAGCCGCTGCGCTTGAACCCGCCGTGCGGCATCTCGGCGACGACGGGGATGTGGGTGTTGATCCACACGCATCCGAAGTCGAGCGCCTTCGAGACCCGCATCGCCCGGCCGAAGTCCTTCGTCCACACGCTCGAGGCGAGGCCGTAGTCGACGCCGTTGGCCCACCGGAGCGCCTCGGCCTCGTCGGTGAACCGCTGGACGGTGATGACCGGCCCGAAGATCTCGTCCTGGACCGCCTCGTCGTCCTGGTGGAGTCCGGAGACGACGGTCGGCTCGAGGAAGAATCCGTCGCCCAGGCTGGTCACCCGCGACCCGCCGGCGCCGATCGTCGCGTGGTCGGGCAGCCGGCTGAGGAAGCCCCGGACGCGGTCGAGCTGGCCCGCGTTGTTCACCGGGCCGAAGAGCGCGTCGCCGTCGTCGGGCATGCCGACCTTGGCCTGGCTGCGGGCATACTCCCCCAGCGCGGCCACGAAGTCGTCGTGGATCCGGGGTCCGGCGAGCACCCGCGTGGCCGCGGTGCAGTCCTGGCCGGCGTTGAAGTACCCAGCGATCGCGATGCCCTCGACGGCAGCCTCGATGTCGGCGTCGTCGAAGACGATAACGGGAGCCTTGCCGCCGAGCTCGAGGTGGACTCGCTTGACGGCCCGGGCGGCCGACTCCGCCACCTGCGTCCCGGCGCGCACCGAACCGGTGATGGCGACCATCGCGGGCGTGGGGTGCTCGACCAGGGCGCGGCCCGTGTCGCGGTCTCCCGTCACGACGTTGAACGTCCCGGCCGGCAGGAACTCGGACGCGATCTCGGCGAGCAGGAGCGTCGTCTCGGGCGTCGTGTCGCTGGGCTTGAGCACGACCGTGTTGCCGGCCGCGAGCGCCGGGCCGATCTTCCAGACCGCCATCATCATCGGGTAGTTCCACGGCGTCACCTGGCCGATGACGCCGATCGGCTCCCGGCGCACCCACGAGGTGTGGTCCTTGAGGTACTCCCCCGCGGCCCGGCCCTCGAGCACCCGGGCCGCGCCGGCGAAGAAGCGCAGCTGGTCGAGCATCGGGGGGAGCTCCTCGCTCGCCGTGAGGGCGTGCGGCTTGCCGGTGTTCTCTGCCTCGAGGGTGACGAACTCGTCGGCCCGCGTCTCCACGGCGTCGGCGAACCTGAGCATCGCGCGCTGGCGCTCGCTCGGCGTGGTCTCGCCCCACGTCTCGAAGGCGGCTGCCGCCGACCGGTATGCCGCGTCGACGTCGGCGGCCGACGAGACCGGAGCGGTGGCGACGACCTTGGCCGTGGACGGGTCGATGATGTCGCTCGTCGCGGCGCTCTCGGGGTCGAGGTAGTCACCGTTGACGAAGCTGCGCAGGACACGGACGGGCTGGCTCACGAATCTCTCCTCGGCTGACGCCACGGGTACGGGGTCCCGCTGCTCACCCAGACTGTAGCCATCCACGGGCCAGATCAACAGTGTTTGAGACACCTGTCAACGAAATCTGTCTATTTCTTCATGCTGCACACTAGATTTCGTGGCTCATTGGGTTGCGTTCCGACGACAAACGCGACACCATCGGACCCATGACACCACGACGGAAGGGCCCCTCGGCAGGCGGGGCCCGGGCGTCGGCACCCGCCCCGCCCGCCGCTCCGGTGCTCGACGAGGTGTCCAAGAGCATCATCGAGCACCTCCAGCAGGACGGTCGTCAGCCCTACGTCACCATCGCCAAGGCCGTCGGCCTCTCCGAGGCCGCGGTGCGCCAGCGGGTCCAGAAGCTCCTGGACGCGGACGTGATGCAGATCGTCGCCGTGACGGACCCGCTCCAGGTGGGCTTCCGGCGGCAGGCGATGATCGGCGTCCGCACCGAGGGCGACGTGACCCCGGTGGCCGAGGCGCTGGGCGAGCTGCCCGAGGTGTCCTACGTCGTCACCACGGCCGGCAGCTTCGACCTCCTCGCCGAGGTCGTCTGCGAGGACGACGACCACCTGCTGACCCTGCTCACCACCGCGATCCGCCGGCTCCCGGGCGTGAGGTCGACCGAGACCTTTGTCTATCTCAAGCTCAACAAGCAGCACTACAACTGGGGAACCCGATGACCACTGCACCATCACCCGTCCAGCAACCGACCCCGGAGGCGAGCGTGGCCCGCACGCCGGCGGGCACGGCATACGCCGACGCCGCCCGGGACCACCTCTGGGGCCACTTCACTCGCCACTCCGTCTACGAGCCCACCGAGAACGGCGGGCTCGGCGCGAAGGTGCCCGTGATCGTGCGGGGCCAGGGCCACAAGATCTGGGACGACCAGGGGCGTGAGTACATCGACGGCCTCTCGGGGCTGTTCGTCGTCCAGGTCGGGCACGGCCGGGCCGAGCTCGCCGAGGCCGCAGCCAAGCAGGCCGAGCAGCTCGCCTTCTTCCCGCTCTGGTCCTATGCCCACCCGCGCGCCATCGAGCTCGCCGAGCGGCTGGCCCACCACGCGCCGGGCGACCTCAACCGGGTCTTCTTCACCACCGGTGGCGGCGAGGCCGTCGAGTCGGCGTGGAAGCTGGCCAAGCAGTACTTCAAGCTCGTCGGCAAGCCGACCAAGCACAAGGTCATCAGCCGCGCCGTCGCCTACCACGGCACCCCGCAGGGCGCGCTGTCGATCACCGGGATCCCGTCGGCCAAGGAGATGTTCGAGCCGCTCGTGCCGGGGGCCTTCAAGGTGCCCAACACCAACCAGTACCGGGCTCCCGAGGCGCTGCGCGACGACCCGAAGGCGTTCGGGCTGTGGGCTGCCGACCGGATCGCGGAAGCGATCGAGTTCGAGGGCCCGGACACCGTCGCCGCGGTCTTCCTCGAGCCCGTGCAGAACTCCGGTGGCTGCTTCCCGCCACCCCCGGGCTACTTCGAGCGGGTCCGCGAGATCTGCGACGAGTACGACGTGCTGCTCGTCTCGGACGAGGTGATCTGCTCCTTCGGACGGACCGGGTCGATGTTCGGCTCGCTCGACTTCGGCTACGTGCCCGACATCATCACCTGCGCCAAGGGGATGACGTCCGGCTACTCCCCCATCGGCGCGATGATCGCCAGCGACCGGCTGTTCGAGCCGTTCCGCACCGGCACGACGTCGTTCCCGCACGGCTACACCTTCGGCGGACACCCGGTCTCGGCGGCCGTCGCGATGGCCAACCTCGACATCTTCGAGCGCGAGGGCCTCAACGAGCACGTGCGGGAGAACGCCCCAAAGTTCCGCGCCTCCCTCGAGAGCCTCCTCGACCTGCCCATCGTCGGCGACGTCCGGGGCGAGGGCTACTTCTACGGCATCGAGCTCGTCAAGGACAAGGAGACGCGCGAGACGTTCAACGAGGACGAGTCGGAGCGGCTGCTGCGCGGCTACCTGTCCAGGGCGCTCTTCGAGGCCGGGCTCTACTGCCGCGCCGACGACCGTGGCGACCCGGTCATCCAGCTCGCCCCGCCGCTGATCATCGGCGAGCCCGAGTTCGCCGACATCACGTCACGGCTGCGCTCCGTCCTCGACGGGGCGTCGGCCCGGATGTGACGGTGCGCGGCACCGTCCTGGTGCGCCGCACCGTCCTGGTGACCGACCCGCTGTGGTGACCGACCCGCTGTGGTGACCGACCCGCTGTGGTGACCGACCCTGTGGTGACCGACCCTGTGGTGACCTACCCGCTGTGGTGGGACGGGTTCCACCCGCGTGACGTGACCGGCCGACGCTCGCCCTTGGTGGACGACGCCTTCGTCGACGTGTGCATCGTGGGCGGCGGCTACACCGGTCTCTGGACGGCGTACTACCTCCTCCAGGGCGCCCCGTCGATCTCGGTGCTCGTCCTCGAGGCCGAGCACGTGGGCTTCGGGGCGAGCGGTCGCAACGGAGGTTGGGTCTCCGCCCTGTATCCCGTCGGCCCGACGACCCTCGCGCGTCAGCACGGGGCCCCGTCGACGCGAGACCTCCTGGCTGCCCTGCGCGAGAGCGTCGAGGAGGTCGGTCGCGTCGCCGGGGCCGAGGGGATCGACTGCGGCTTCACGACCGGCGGCACCGTCGTCGTCGCGCGCGGTCCGGCCCAGTGTGCGCGCGCCCGGCAGGAGGTCGCGGAGTCCCGGCACTGGGGCACCGGCACGGTATGGCTCGACCACGGCGCGGCGGCGGAGCGGCTCGACGTCGCAGGCCTGGACGGCGCGACATTCAACCCGAACTGCGCCCGGGTGCAACCCTTCCACCTCGTGCGCGGCGTCGCCGCTGCCGTCGAGCGCCGCGGTGGGGTGATCCGCGAAGGGAGCCGGGTCAGGTCGCTGGCGGCGGGACGCGTGGCGCTCGAGAACGGGGCCACCGTAAGGGCCCGGCACGTCATCCGGGCGACGGAGGCGTGGTCCAGCCAGCTGCCCGGGGGCCGGCGTGCGGTCGCCCCCGTCTACTCCCTCGTCCTCGCGACCGAACCCCTCCCGGAGACGATGTGGGAGCAGATCGGTCTGCGCCGGCACGAGACCTTCAGCGAGCACCGCCACCTCGTCGTCTACGGCCAGCGCACGAGCGACGGCCGGATCGTCTTCGGCGGCCGGGGCGCCCCCTACCACTTCGGGTCCGCGATCAACCCGTCGTTCGACCATGACCCCGGCGTGCACGCGGCCCTGCGCCGGGAGCTCCACGACCTCCTGCCCGTCACGGCGGACGTGGTCTTCAGCCATGCCTGGGGTGGCCCGCTGGGGATCGCCCGGGACTGGCACCCGTCGGTGCGTCACGACCCCCGGACCGGCCTCGGACAGGCCGGGGGCTACGTCGGTGACGGCGTGGCCCTGGCCAACCTTGCCGGGCGGACGCTCGCCGACCTGGTGACCGGGCGGCGCACCCCGCTCACCGACCTCCCGTGGGTCCAGCACCGTTCTCGCAGCTGGGAACCCGAACCGCTGCGGTGGCTCGGGGTCAACGCCGGCCTGCGCGCGGCGGAGCTGGCCGACCGGGAGGAGGCCCGCACCGGACGGCCCGCCCGGCTTGCTCGGGTGCTCAGCCGGCTCACCGGCCACTGAGCCGGGCCGCCGGATCGTGGGCTCAGCCACCGCATCACGGTCGGCCGAGGAGGAACGCGATGAGCAGGATCACGGGGATCGACAAGACGGTGCTGGCGAAGATCGCGTCCCGGGCCAGGAACAGCGCGCGGTTGTAGCGGTTGGCATAGGTGAAGACGTTCTGGGCCGTGGGCAGGGCGGCCGTCACCGCGGCGGCGAACAGGGCGTGTCCGCGCAGGCCCACCGCGAGATAGCCCACCGACACCGCCGCCAGCGGCTGGACGACGAGCTTGAGGCTGACCATGGTCGCGACGTGGGACCACGAGCCACCCGTCCCCGGTCTGGGTCCGCGGCGCAGGGAGATCCCGAAGGCGATGAGCATCGCCGGCACCGCCATGTTGCCGACGAGCTCGATCGGCTGCAGCACCGGGGTCGGGACGCGGACGAAGGA
The DNA here is from genome assembly GCF_046595215.1 of Lapillicoccus sp. NCBI lineage: Bacteria > Bacillati > Actinomycetota > Actinomycetes > Micrococcales > Intrasporangiaceae > Lapillicoccus > Lapillicoccus sp. Next base: position 20,860 of record NZ_JBKJPP010000084.1, read on the forward strand.
GGCCAGCAGGCCGATGAGGGCGCCGGCCGTGATCGGGTTGCGCACGACGCGCACCAGGCTTGTCCCGAGGGTGGGCCGATGCCCACGCGCCTCGCCGTCGAGCACGGCCATCGCCACGGGAGTGAGGACGAGCAGCTGCATCAGCAGCGTGGGTGCCATGAGCGAGATGTCGCCGAGGACGTAGAGCGCGATGGGCAGGCCGAGGTTGCCGGCGTTGACGTATGCCGCGCAGAGGCTGCCGATGACGCTCTCACCCAGTGGTGGCCGCCACCGCCACCGGGCGACGGCGAGGTAGATCGCCACGGTGATGACCACGCTCGCGAAGGAGGCGACGAGGTTGGCCGAGAAGATCGCCTCGACCCTCGTGCGGGACATGACGACGATGAGCAGGGCTGGCGACGCGACGTAGAACGCCAGCCTCGACAGGAGGTTCTGCGCCGAGATGTCGAGGATCCGCCAGTGGGCGAGCAGGAAACCGAGGCCCACCACTGCGCCGATCGTGGCAAATCCCTGCAGCACACCGAGCACGCGCCGATCCTGCCATCACCTCCGCGCGGCGATGGACCCACTCCGCAGAGTGGGCGCTCACGGCGGCGATCAGGAGGTGTCGTCGTCCTGCCCGGCGAGCTCCCGGTAGTCGCCGGGGACGTCGACCACGTCGGTGTGGGCCGATACCGCGGGTCGAGCGCACGAGATCCCCTTCGTTGATCCAGGCCCGGACGTACTGACCCATCCTCGTCGCACCGAGCCTTCTAGACCCGCGACGTCCGGCGGCTCCCAGTCGTAGGCCCCTGCGTGCAGCTCGCGCTGGGTGCGGTACGCGCGGTCCAGCTCGGACTCGTCGAGCGGCACCAGGGGCGGGAGGTCCTGCTCGACGTGCTGCATCCCCAGTTCCGCGAGCGTCGCCAGCCAGGGCATACTCCTGCGTCTGCTTGTCCCGCAGCCGGCGGGGCAGGGCCTCACGGTTATCCTCACCGGACAAGACCGCGGCCTCGAATCGTCCGTCATCGCTGCGACGGCGAGGAGAGGTTCCCCCTCGTCGCCGGGGTCTCCGACCAGCCACCGCGCCAGCACGGCGCGGGACCGACCCCGTTGCAGCAGCGAATGTCGGCCGATCAGCTCGACCTCCTCAAAGAGGACCACCCAGCCGGTGTGTCCCGCCGCGTGCAGGAGCCGCGGCAGGAACCGGAGTCGCTGACGGGCCAGGTCCCGGATCTTGACCGCGGAGAACGTGCAGGTCCTGTCCTCGCCGATGGCCTTGAGCTGGCGGCGCAGGTCCGGCATCGGCATCGGGTCACCGGACCAGAACCGCACGATGGGTCGAGAAACTCCTCGTCGGCGCCGGGCGCGTCGCGACCGAGCCGCTGGTGCAGCAGAAGGGTCGCGTCGAACCGCTCGTTCACGTCGCGGCCGGGTCCACGCAGCCAGCGCAACAGCTCGGCTTAGCCGGGGCCGCCCCGGTCCAACGCCGCCGCCGCCTCGGCGACGACATCCCGCGCGCGATCGGGGGCGACGGCCGACTCGACGGCAGCCCGCAGCACCTCCGCCGGGTCGTGCAGCGCGCTCTCCTTGCTGATCACCACGGTGCCACCACGAACCCGGCCGAGGTCGCGAGGTGGCCGAGGTGGGTGAGGTGGGTGAGCAGGTGGCTCTTGCCCTCCCCGAACCTCGCGCCGAGCAGCATCGAGGCGCGACCAAGCCGACCGTTGCGCGACCCCCCGATGTCATCGAGCAGCCCGCTGCACCGGGAAGATCACGACGTGGGCCATCCCCCAACCCCGACCTGATCGACTCTGCTCAACCCGCAGCGGCCTTGTAGGGGTCCGGCGGGACGACACCCGCGGTGACCAGGGCCTGACTCCAGCGCTGGCACGCCGACACGAGGGTGTCGAGATCAGGCCCGATGGCCTCGAGCACCGGGTGCATGCCGTCGTCGGTGCGGCGCTCCAGCTCCTCACGCCGGGAGCGGCCGACCGTCGTGAGGTCGTCGCCGTCGAGCCAGCCCTGCTCACCCAACCGCGCATATGCCGCATCCAGGGCCGCGGGCGACCAGCCGCGGGTCGCGGAATAGGACCGCGGCGGCCAGCCGACCCACCGCTCTGTGAGCACATTCATCGACACGCCGTCCAGCCCGGCCGCGACACAGACGGCGACGTGGGTATCGCCCCGGTACTCGCGCAGCAGATTGACCGCGTGCCACAGCTGACCCAGCGGCTCCGACGGCCACGTCAAGGACGCCAGACCCGCGAACAGCGCGCGCCCGGTCGGGTCCGCCGCGGCCAGACCACGCCGCATGATGGCGACGACGGACCCGACCTCGGGTGGTTCCTCGATCGTCTCGCGCAGGGCGCCCAGTGCCCCGGCAAGCTTGGCCTGCTGCACCTGATCCCACGTGGCGACCTCCCGAGCCTGCTGCATGAGCGAGACCACCAGGCCGGGCTCGAACACCGCGAACGAGGCAGCGACCACCGCCGGTGCGGCCGAGCCCAGGGATGACCCCCGCCCCCAGACATAGCCGCCGAGGAAGTCGAGTCCGATCGCCGCCATCGCCTCGGAACCTTGCCGCGACCACAGATCCACCAGGGCGATCCGTTCCACGGCATCGCGCAGACGACGGGCCGGCGAGTGCCACGCGTCCGTGGCAGGAGGTGGGTCGGACAACGGACGTGCAGCGAAGAAGGCGGCCTGGGCCTCGAGGTAGTCCACGCCGTCATTCTGGCGTGGACCGGGGTGTGGGCGCCAGAGCCCCGCGAGAGCGTTCCGCAGCGCGGTGGAGCGTGACCGCCGAGCGCAGTCGAGCCCGGGCCCGGAACAGCAGGACGCGCTGATGGTTCGTCGTGATCGAGAGCAGCCGGCAGACCTGCGCTGGATCGCACTCCCACACGTCGCGTGCCGTGACCACCTGCCGCTGCAGGCGGGGGAGGGCCGAGATGGCGGAGTCGATGACATCACGCAGCTCACCGCTGCGCCAACGCTGGTCAGGTGGCTCCTCCCATCGTCGGGGCGGGCTGATCCAGCCACGCGCGTCCGCAGCGGCGTTGGCCGGATGGAAACGCAAGGCCTCGACGGCCGGCGCGCGCTCGTCGTTCCACAAGGTGCTGAACGGCAACGACCGACGTTCCCGAAGCCCCGTCTGCTGGGCTCGGCGGACCACGATGTGGAAGACCCACGTGCGCAGGCTGGAGCGGCCCTCGAAGCGGTCGATGCCCGTCAGGATGGCCAGCCATGTGTCCTGCACGACCTCCTCAGCCACCTCGCGGCTCGGGACGTAGCCTCGGGCGAGGCGGACCATGTCCGGGGTCCAGCTTCGCACGAGCCCAGCGAACGCTGCCTCATCTCCTGCCCGTAGCCGCTCGACCAGCCGTCGATCCTGCTCGCTCTGCTCGGCCTTCACGGACCCAGACAACACCGCGTCGGGCCGCCGTGGCTCGGTCGCGAGCAGTCCTTAAGCGACCGGTAAGGCGCCGGGAGCCGCTTCGCCGTAATGCACCGACCTCCTCCCCGTACTAGGCCGATGTCGGCAGGTCGCATCCCGCGGTGGGCACCTGACCCGACCTGTCCCCCCTCTCCACCGCGACAGAGCCACAGGAGATCTCATGCGCACCACACCTCTCGCAGCCCGCCGTTCGATGGCCTTCACGGCCGCCGGCCTGCTCGCGGCCAGCTCGGCCCTTGCTCTCGCCCCAGGCGCCGCCGCCAGCGGCGGCTCCGACAGCTCCTTCACGCTCGACATCAGGAGTGCCGTCAAGGTTGATCCCGTCGCCGAGACCGTCACCTTGCCGCTGCTGCAAGGAAGCCACGACGGGCAGCCCGTCTACTACGTCGTCACCGACGACTCTGACCAGGCCGATGCCCAGGCTCGCGGCCTGAACTACGTGCCGAAGCTCGCCCACGCTCTCGGCACCGCCGCCGTCCAGCAGGCGTCCGTGGTCGGTGGCGAGGTGCAGTTCCCGGGCATCGTCGACTTCAGCCCGACGAGGGTCGTCACGCCCGGCCCGGTCGGAAACGAGTTTGCCGGTGGCAGCTACGCACCCGGGTCCGTGGGCGACGCGGCATACAGTCCGCTGATCACTACCGGCAACGGGATCGTCCTGGACGCCGCTCAGGTCGCCGACGCCTCCGGGGTGCACGACTCGGTCGTCTCCATCGACTACGCCCGCCACCAGGTCACCCTGAAGTCGTTCTTCGGCTTCTGGAACGGACACCGCACCATCTATCTCCACCTGGACGCGTCCTCACCGGTGGTCGCGGCGGCCGAGGGATCCAACTACGCGCCCAACCTGGATGCAGCGCCGGGTGTCGGCTCGAACGACCCGGAAACCTCCGCTCGATCGGCCATCATCCCCGTGGTCAACGGGGCAGTCGGGGTGGGCAATCCCGCACGGCAGGGCCTGAACTCGGCACTGCGCGGCGACGGGGACCCACTCAACGTCAACCAGGACATCCCGGGGCAGGGCAACGGCCGCTACAGCCCCGTGTGGGACGTCCACCCCGTGGTGTGGACCACGGCGGCGATAGCCTCCGGTCAGCGGGTGCTGCTCACGAGCGGTAGCCAGGTCGCGGGCGCCTTCGCCCAAGGACTCATCACTGGTGCCGGCACGGGTCCGGCCAATCCGAGCCTGAAGGGGCTGCCGGCTGCGAACGTCATCTCCAACTGCCCCATCGTCGCCGTCGACTGACGACGCACCGGGAAGCAGTCGATCGACGACTGCTTCCCGGCCCGGACGCCTCGACGCCTCCTTGTGCCGCAATTTCACCGTGCCGCAACGATCCTGGTGCTAGCTGGTGAGCTCGGGGTGGCTGGTGGGGTCGGTCAGCACGGCGTTCGCGACGTCGCTGAGGCGGTGGTGGTTGCGTCGGGCGTAGCCGCGCATCAGCTCGAAGGCTGCATCGACGTCGATGCCGTGGGTCGTGGCCAGCGCGCCCTTCGCCTGCTCGACGGTGATCCGGGTGTTCAGGGCGCCCTGGAGCTGTTCGGTGAGGATCTCGCCGTCGTGGATGGTGCGTTCCTGCAACAGCCCGATCGTCGCGATGTCGGCGAGCGCCTGAATGATCCGCACGTCGACCGGCTCCAGCTGGCCGGTGTCGGTGCTGAACAGGTTGAGCGCCCCGATCACCGACTTGCGGTGTCGCAGGGGGAAGGCGTGCACGGAGCGGAATCCGGCGGCGACCGCGCGGGGCGCGAACAGCGGCCAGCGGGCCTGCGCACGGCTGAGGTCGGCGTTCACCACGGGGGCACCGTTTCGGAAGCAGTCCATACAGGCGCCTTCCTGGTTCTGGATCTGGAACAACTCCAGCAGCTTTACCGACTCCTTGGAGGCGGCCATGAACTGCAGCTGGCCGTGCGCGTCGACCAGGAGCAACCCCGCGGAAGCCGTGTGGCTCATGTCGGCGGTGCGGGTGGTCACCATCTCCAGGAACTCGATGACGTCGAAGTCGTCAACGAGGGTGTCCGCAAACTCGACGAAGACCTCCGCCAGCTTCTCGACCGCAATCATGATGTCCACTCCCTCACTCGGATGACCCTGTACCCACTCTCCCGGCGCTCAAACCGAGTCCACGTCCAGTGCGAGTTTACCCGCCACGACGTCCCGGGCGACGTCGCTGAGGTACCGGTTCTCGGCATACGCATGGCCTCGTAGCCGGGCCATCGCCTCCGTCAGGCTGACCCCCAGGTCGATCATGACCATGCCCTGGGCCTGGTAGACCTCCGCCCGGTAGGCCAGCACGTCGTCCAGACCGGCAGCGGTGGCGCCGTTCTGCCCGTCGAGCAGGAGGGCTAGCGCGACCTCGGCGAAGGTGAAGGCCTGACGCAGGGCCGGGGCGGAGAGCGGGACCGGCTCGTCCCGGTAGATCTCCAGCGCGCCCAGGCGGGCGGCCCCGACCTGCAGCGGGAACGCGAACACGGCCCGGACGCCGAGCCCGTACGCATCGGGGGCATACCCCGGCCACCGCCGCATCCCCCGACCGGCCAGGTCGGGCTCCAGAACGGGTCGCCGCACGTCGAAGGAGGTGACGCTGGGGCCCTCACCGTGGGTGAACTCCAGCTCCTCCAGCCGGCGGCTGAGGGGGGCGGACGCGGCAGCGATCCCCCCTCCGGTGTGGTCCTCGTTGATCAGGCTGACCCCTGCTCCCGAGGCCGGCAGTGCCCGGACCAGCGCGGTGCACAGCCGTTCCAGGCGCCCGATCGTTCCTGGCCTCTCATCGGACGCCGCCGGCTCGGCGTTGATCAGCGCGTCCACGCGTGCGATCCGACCGTCGGGGTCAGCCATCCCGGCCTACCGGGGAGAGCGCGCGGGCCGAGCCATTGATGGTGTTGGGCGGGGCGCCCTGGGTGGGGGTCGGTGCGTCGTCCGACGTCATGACTGCCCCTTTCCTCGTGACAACCAGTTTCCACGCGGCGCCCGATGTCGTGGTTCTCTGCCGTGACGTTCAGCGTACTGGCTGGGTTGCGTCAGAACCTGGTCGAGGCGGACGCCCCGCCTGCGGGCTGCTCCGTGGAGGGCGACGGCTCGGCCCGGTCGTAGGCGTCCTTCGCCTTGTCCTTGGCCTGCTGGGCCTGTTCCTTGACGC
>NZ_JBKJPP010000085.1:0-7916 GCF_046595215.1 Lapillicoccus sp.
CCGGCCTGGCAGGAGGCGATCACCGGTGTACCTGCGGCCACCGCGGCCCGGATCGGGCGTGAGTTCGCGCAGAACGCGCAGGACTCGAAGGGCCGCTCGATGATCGTCATGGGCGCCGGCACCAACCACTGGTTCCACTCCGACACGATCTACCGCGCGTTCCTCACCCTCACCACCCTGACCGGGTGCCAGGGCGTGAACGGCGGGGGATGGGCCCACTACGTCGGCCAGGAGAAGGTGCGCCCTCTCACCGGTTACACCCAGATCGCAAACGCGCTGGACTGGAGCCGGCCTCCGCGCAACATGATCCAGACCGCTTACTGGTACCTGCACACCGACCAGTTCCGCTACGACAACTTCGGGGCGGACACGCTGGCCTCCGCCACCGCCGACGGGCAGCTGGCCGGCAAGACGACCGCCGACGTCATCGCCCAGTCCGCCCGGATGGGGTGGATGCCCTCCTACCCGACGTTCGACCGCAACCCCCTCGACCTGGCCGACGAGGCCACCGCCTCTGGTCGTCCGGTCGCCGAGCACGTCGTCGACGAGCTGACGTCCGGCCGGCTGCGTTTCGCCAGCGAGGATCCCGACTCCCCGGAGAACTTCCCCCGGGTGCTGTCGATCTGGCGGGCCAACCTGCTCGGGTCGTCGGCCAAGGGCAACGAGTACTTCCTCAAGCACCTCCTCGGGGCGGAGCACTCCGTCCGGGCCACCGAGACCCCCGAGGGCATGCGGCCCCGGGACGTCGTCTGGCACGACGAGGCCCCGACGGGCAAGCTCGACCTGCTCCTCACCCTGGACTTCCGGATGACGAGCACGACGATCTTCTCGGACGTCGTGCTGCCCGCGGCGACGTGGTATGAGAAGCACGACCTCAACACCACTGACATGCACCCCTTCGTCCACTCGTTCAACCCCGCCATCAACCCGCCGTGGCAGACCCGCACCGACTGGGACGCCTTCATGACCATCGGGCAACGGTTCAGCGAGCTCGCCGGCCCCCATCTGGGGGTGCGCCAGGACGTCGTGGCGGTCCCCCTGACGCACGACACCCCGGACGCGATGGCCAACCCGCACGGTGTCGTCGCTGACTGGAAGGCGGGTGAGTGCGACCCCGTCCCCGGGGTGAGCATGCCCAAACTCGTCCTCGTCGAACGAGACTACGGGGCCATCGCTCAGAAGATGGCTGCACTGGGGCCGTTGGTCGACACCCTCGGCGGGACCACCAAGGGGGTGACGTTCCGGCTGGAGAAGGAGGTCGACTACCTGCGGCACAAGAACGGTGCCGTCCGTGGTGGCGTCGGCGACGGACGGCCCTCCCTGGCGCTGGACGTGCATGCCTGCGAGGCGATCCTGGCCATGTCAGGCACCACCAACGGTCACCTGGCAACGCAGGGGTTCCGCACCCTCGAGAAACGCACGGGGGTCCGGCTGGCCGACCTCGCCGCCGAGCACGAGGGCAAGCAGGTCACGTTCGCGGACACCCAGGGCCCCCCGGTGCCGGTCATCACCTCGCCGGAGTGGTCCGGCTCGGAAGCCGGCGGAAGGCGCTACTCCCCGTTCACGATCAACGTCGAGCGGCTCAAGCCCTGGCACACCCTCACTGGCCGGATGACCTTCTACCTCGACCATGACTGGATGACCGAGCTCGGCGAGCAGCTGCCGGTCTACCGGCCACCGTTGAACATGCAGGCCCTCTTCGGTGAGCCCGCCATCGGGGAGACCGGTGCCCTGGGCATCACCGTGCGCTACCTGACCCCGCACAGCAAGTGGTCGATCCACTCCGAGTACCAGGACAACCTGTTCATGCTGTCGCTGTCGCGCGGGGGCCAGACGATCTGGATCAGCAAGGAGGACGCTGCCAAGGTCGGGATCCACGACAACGACTGGATCGAGGCCGTCAACCGCAACGGCGTCGTCGTCGCCCGGGCCATCGTCAGCCACCGGATGCCGGAGGGCACGGTCTACATGCACCATGCCCAGGACCGCCTCATCGACGTCCCCCTCACGGAGACCTCGGGGAAGCGAGGCGGGATCCACAACTCGTTGACCCGACTCATGATCAAGCCGAGCCACCTCATCGGCGGCTACGCGCAGCTCACCTTCGCGTTCAACTACCTCGGCCCGACGGGCAATCAGCGCGACGAAGTGACGATCATCCGACGCCGCTCGCAGGACGTCACGTACTGATGAGCCCTCGTCGACCCGCACCCACGGATGGAGCACACCCATGAGACCGATGGCTCAGATGGCCATGGTGATGAACCTCGACAAGTGCATCGGGTGCCACACCTGCTCGGTGACCTGCAAGCAGGCCTGGACCAACCGCGCCGGCACGGAGTACGTCTGGTTCAACAACGTCGAGACGCGTCCCGGTCAGGGATACCCGCGCCAGTACGAGGACCAGGAGAAGTGGAAGGGAGGCTGGACCCTCAACCGGCGCGGCAATCTCACCCTCAAGGACGGCGGCCGGGTCAACAAGCTCCTGCACATCTTCTCCAACCCCAAGCTGCCCTCGATCGAGGACTACTACGAGCCGTGGACCTATGACTACGCCACCCTCACCGACGCACCCGCCCAGCAGCACATCCCGGTGGCCCGGCCGAAGTCCTTGATCACGGGGCACGACATGAAGATCACCTGGAGTGCCAACTGGGACGACGACCTGGGTGGGTCGATCGACCATGGCCACAAGGACGTCATGCTCAAGAACATCGCCGACAAGGTGAAGTTCGAGTTCGAGCAGACCTTCATGTTCTACCTCCCGCGGATCTGCGAGCACTGCCTCAACCCGTCCTGCGTCGCGTCCTGCCCCTCCGGGGCCATCTACAAGCGCAGCGAGGACGGCATCGTCCTAGTCGACCAGGACCGCTGCCGCGGCTGGCGCATGTGCGTCTCCGGGTGCCCCTACAAGAAGATCTACTTCAACCACAAGACCGGCAAGGCCGAGAAGTGCACCTTCTGCTTCCCGCGCATCGAGGTGGGACTGCCCACCGTGTGCGCCGAGACCTGCGTCGGACGGCTGCGCTACATCGGCCTCATGCTCTACGACGCCGACAAGGTCCTCGAGGCCGCGTCGACGGAGGACGACCAGGGCCTCTACGAAGCGCAGCGCGACGTCTTCCTCGACCCCTTCGACCCGGTCGTCATCCGTGAGTCGGAGAAGGCCGGCATCCCCCGCGACTGGATCCAGGCCGCTCAGCGTTCGCCGATCTGGGCCCTGATCACCACGTTCCGGGTCGCCCTGCCGCTGCACCCGGAGTACCGGACGATGCCGATGGTCTGGTACATCCCGCCGCTGTCTCCCGTCGTCGACATCATCCGGGACACCGGTCACGACGCCGAGGACGGGGGCAACCTCTTCGCGGCCATCGACGCCCTCCGCATCCCCATCGAATACCTCGCGGAGCTGTTCACCGCCGGTGACACCGCTCCCGTGGATGCCGTGCTCCGCAGGCTCGCTGCGATGCGCTCCTACATGCGGGAGATCAACATGGGCCGGCCTGCCGACGAGTCCCTGGCGACGCGCGTCGGCATGACCGGGACCGAGATCGAAGACATGTACCGCCTGCTCGCCATCGCGAAGTACGACGAGCGGTACGTCATCCCTCCAGCGCACGCCGAACAGGCCCACTCCCTCGAGGAGCTCGCCACCGAGTGCAGCCTCGACCTCGACGGCGGACCCGGGATGGGAGGGTCGGGACCGTTCGGCGAGGGGTCAGGCGCGCCGACACCCATCGCGGTCGAGAACTTCCAGATGCTTCGCGACCGCCAGACCAGCGACACCGTGGCTGTCGTCGACAGCAACCGTGGCCGGGTGAACCTGCTCAACTGGGACGGCCGGGGACGACCCGACGGACTCTTCCCCCACGGGGACGACGAGACCACCGCCGACGAGCCCGGCTCGCCCGGGCCGCAGGAGCGCTCATGAGCAAGGGACACCCCAGGCCCAAACTGGCGGATCGAGAGCTGCGACTGGCCTGGCAGAGCGCCTCGCTCCTGATGTCCTACCCCGACCAAGAGCTCCTCGACACACTGCCCCTGATCCAGGGTGCCGCCGCACGCCTTCCGGCGGCGGTGTCGGATCCGCTGCGCGCCTTCCTCGATCACGTGCAGCGGACTCCGTTGTCGCAGCTCGCCGAAGCCTTCGTCACGACGTTCGACCACCAGCGACGCTGCTGCCCCTACCTGACCTACTTCGAACACGGCGACACCCGCAACAGGGGGGTCGCGCTGCTGCGGTTCAAGACGGCATACCGCGCGCACGGGATGCTCCTGTCGGACAGCGAGCTGCCCGACCACCTCGCGGTCGTCCTCGAGTTCGGCGCCATCGCCGACACCCTCGCCGCCTGGGAGCTGCTGATGAACCACCGCGCGGGAGTCGAGCTCCTCCGCCTGGCCCTGACCGACCTCGGCTCACCCTGGGCCCACGTCGCCGACGCCGTCTGTGCCACCTTCCCGCCCATGCGCGGGGACGACCGGGACGCCGTCATGAGGCTCGCGGCGCAGGGACCTCCCGCCGAGGAGGTCGGCCTGGCCCCGTTCGCCCCACCGGAGTACATGCCCGAGACGAGCCGCCCGGTCCCGCTTCCGATGCCCACCTACTCCCCCTCCCTGAGAGGAGCCCGCACATGACCGCCGGCTCGGACGTCCTGCTCTGGGTCGTCCTCCCCTATGTCTGCCTCACGGTCTTCGTCGTCGGGCACCTCTGGCGATACCGCTACGACAAGTTCGGCTGGACCACCCGCTCGTCACAGCTCTACGAGAACCGCCTGCTTCGGCTGGGGAGCCCGCTCTTCCACTTCGGCATCCTGTTCGTCCTCGGCGGCCACGTCATGGGTCTCGGAATCCCCAAGGCCTGGACCGAGGCGGTCGGGATCTCCGAGGGTCTCTATCACTTCATGGCGGTCAGCGTCGGAGCCGTCGCCGGGTTGTGCACGGTCGTCGGCATGTCCATCCTCATCTACCGACGGCGCACGGTGGGGCCAGTCTTCACCGCGACCACCCGGATGGACAAGACGATGTATGCCGTCCTGGCGACGGTGATCCTCCTCGGGCTGGCCAACACCGTGGTGGCCAACGTCTTCGGCAACTACGACTACCGTGAAGGAGTGTCGGTGTGGTTCCGGGGCATCTTCCGGTTCTCCCTGCACCCCGAACTGATGGCGGCAGCCCCGATCGGCTTTCAGCTGCACGGCCTGGCGGCCTTCCTCCTGTTCGCCCTGTGGCCCTTCACCCGACTGGTCCACGTCTTCAGCGCCCCGCTGGGCTACCTGACCCGCCCCTACATCGTCTATCGCAGCCGCGACGACCAGCTTGGCAGCCGGAAACCGCGACGCGGATGGGATCGAGTGCAATGACCGAGGAGAACCACGCCCATCGCGCAATGACCGGACCGCTGCGGTTGACCGACCTGGCCGACGAGCTCCTGGACAGCGCCCGGTCGCACCACTCACACCGGGCAGCACGCACCATCCACTCGAGCGCCTCCTTGCGGGCGACGGTCATCGCCCTCGCCGCCGGCGCGGAGCTCGCCGAGCACGAGGCCCCACCCGCAGCCACGCTGCACGTCATCGGCGGTGAGGTCCGGCTGCACTGGGCCGACCAGGAGTGTCTGCTCCGCGGCGGTGAGATCATCGACATCCCCCAGCAGCGTCACGCGCTGGCGGCCATGACCGATGCCGTGGTCCTGCTCACCGTCGCCCTCCACTAGGCACGTCCTGTCAGCAGATCACTGCGCGCACTGGGCTGACCTTGCGCACCGTGCACGGTCCGCGAAGTGTGACGAAGGTGCCCGCAGTCCGTGGCCACGGTCCGCTCAGGGCGAGGAAGGTGCCCGCAGTCCGGGCGGTCGGCCGCGTCAGACCGGAACGTGCTGGACCACGTGATCCGGATCGGGGGCTGACGTGTCCATCGGTGGGCCCGCGACGACCGCCTCGAGGCGGCGTCGCAACGCGTTGGTGATCCGTCGTTCTCGTCGGAGCAGGACCGCCCTGCGGGCAGCCTGCCCGGGCAGACTCGCGTACCCGCCGCTGCTGGCATCCCGCTGGAGGCGATCGCGGACCACGGCGAGCTCTGCAACGAGGACGCGGGTGGCGATCGAGTCGCTCGCGCCATCTTCACCATTCACCTGGATCCTCCTCCCTCATGAGCGCATTTCCGCCCGGGTGGACGGAGCCTGTGTCCTGGGCAGTCCGCCGTCTCGACGAGGAGACGGCGGACTGCCGGACCGGACCCACGGCTTCGTCACCGGCTCGTGCGGCGGCAGGGCCGGGAGCCGGGGTGATCAGCGGTGGAGCAGGCCCTTCGCGGCCTTGGTCGCCTTGCCGGTCAGGACCTGCCCGGCCTTCTGCTGCTCACCCTGCTGGGCCCCGAGCACGATCAGTGCACCGGTCAGGAGCGGGGTTGCCCACTGCAGGACTCGCAGCTGCTGCTGCACCTTGGCGTCCCGCTCGGGGGTGTCCTTGCTCGGCACGGTGCCCGAGGAGACGTGCCCCGGGTCGGCGTTGGCCAGCTGCGCGCCGAGGACACCGCTGTAGGCGGTGCTCGCCATGGCCGCGACCGTCAACACTGCCTTGATGACCGTGTTGGCCTGTACCCCGTCCTGGGCGCGGACCCGGTCGCGGTTGGCCAGGATCAGACCCAGCCCACCGACGGCGTGAGCGCCGATCGCGCCGGCGGCCACCGGGGCCCAGCGGGCCCACCCGTCCGCGGCGATCTTGGCCCGCTCCCCCGGGTTGGAGATGTCCCCGGAGGCGCCGTTAAGGCCGACGGCACCCATCAGCGACCCGCCGAACCACGCGGCGGCACCCACGTCGTGCAGCGCCCTCACGAGCGTGTTCCTGTCCCCCATCAGGCGCCGTCCTTGCGCTCGGCCGCGGCGTCGCTGTCGGTCTCGACCTGCTCCTTGCGGACCTGCTCGGTGACCTGCTGCTGCTCGGTCACCGTCTCCTTGGCGAGCTTCACCCGCTCGATCGGGACGACCTCCTTCTGGACCACGACCCGCTCCTCGGTGAGGGTCATCTCGTGCTCCTCCTCCGAGATCGCCGGGCCGTCCATGGCCTTGCCCGCGTTGGCCTCGGTGATCGGCTCCCGCTCGATGCGGACCTCCTCGCGGGTGACCGGCACCGTGACGGTCTGCTCCTCGGTCACGACGTACTTCCGCAGCCGGGCCTTGCCGGTGGCGACCTTCTCGGTCCCGACCTTGAGTTGCTCCTCGGAGCGGGTCATCGCCTCGTCCGTGGTCAGACCGGAGGTGTCGCGCCCCTCGACGCGGCCCTGCACGTCGTCGAAGACGCCGTCACCGTCGCGGTCGCCGCGCTCCGCCGACGCGGCCGGGGCACGGTCGCTGTGGTCGTGGTCGTCGTGCCCGGCGGGCAGGCCCGAGTCGGACTTCTCCTCGGAGTAGGCCAGCCCGTAGTGGCGGTAGAGCTCGGCCTCCTCGTCCTGGGACAGATGACCCTGCTCGGCATCGACCCGGGGGGCGTTCTTGACCTGCTCCTTGGTGTAGGGCACGGTCAGGCCGGCCTCGGTGAAGTCGGCGTCCGCGACCGGGACGAAGGACTCCTTGGTGCCGAACAGGCCGGTCTGCACCGTGGCCCACTCGGGCTTGCCGGTCACGTCGTCGAGATAGATCGTGCCGACCTTGCCGAGCTTGTCCTGGTCCGAGCCGTGGACGGGCTGGCCGATGACCTGGTCGATCTGGTTGGTGCTCAACATGATGTGTCTCTACTTTCTGGGTTGGTTACCGAAGGGTCGTGCGTGAATGACGCCCGAGGTTCAGGCGTTGCCCTGGTCGTAGAACCTGGTCGAGGCGGACGCCCCGCCTGCGGGCTGCTCCGTGGAGGGCGACGGCTCGGCCCGGTCGTAGGCGTCCTTCGCCTTGTCCTTGGCCTGCTGGGCCTGTTCCTTGACGC
>NZ_JBKJPP010000021.1:0-42646 GCF_046595215.1 Lapillicoccus sp.
TCCTCCCGGGCCGGTGCTGCGGCGGACGTTCGCCCGACTCCTTGCCGAACCCAGGCCGTGGGCCGGCGACGACCTCGGCGACCTGCTCGAGTCCGTCATCCGCCTGCACCGGGTCGCTACGGCTGATGTCTCAAGGCCGGAGCGTCGCCGCACCGCATCGGCTGGCGTCGCGCCGGCGCCCGTCGAGCTGCTCGTCAGCAGCGCCATCCAGGAGGCGTACCGGACGCTCACCGACCTGCTCCAGCACGTTGGTGGATCGGCGTTCGCAGCGACGGCGGTTCCTGCCTGAGGAGACGGCACACCGTCCACCATATGAGACTCACATAACGGATACCGCCGTCAATCGCGCCATCTCGTGCCGATACTCAGAGCACAGGAAGCTGGGCGGCGGGAGACAGGTATGACGGTCGGTGGCTCCGTGGAGCTGACACGAGTCCTTGTGGTGGACGACCACAGCACGTTCGCCGAGATGCTGGCCACGGTGCTGAACCGGGAGCCGGACCTCGTGAGCGTCGGCCATGCGACGTCGGGCCAGGCGGCGGTCGCCCTGTATGAGGACCTGCGGCCGGATCTGGTCACCATGGACCTCGAGCTCAGCGGTTCGGCCGGCGGTGGCCTCGAGGCCACCCGGGCCATTCTGGCCATCGACCCGTCAGCCAGGGTGGTGGTCCTGACCGCCCATGCCACGGCGACGTTCGTCGGGCGGGCCATGGACGCCGGCGCCTGTGGGTTCGTCGCCAAGGACGGCCACCTCGCCCAGATGCTCTGTGCCCTGCGGGCGGTGCGATCGGGCCAGGTGCAGGTCTATCCGGGCCTGATGTCCGAGCTCCTCGCGCTGCAGCGGGAGGAGTCCGTGATGCTCACGATCAGGGAGCGAGACGTGCTGCGCCTCATGGGCCACGGCATGGACGTCCACTCGATCGCCAAGGAGCTGGGGATCAGCGTCCACACGTGTCGTGACCACGTCAAGGAAGTGCTGGCCAAGCTCGGGGCGCACTCCCAGCTCGAGGCTGTCGTGATTGCTGTCCGCAGGGGGATTCTCGAGATGGAGCGGAGCTGACCGTGGGGGGCGGCCACGCCCTTCGTGTCCCTCGCGCCGGTGACCGACCGCCAGCGAATGAGCGACTGCCTGTCGGGGAGCACCTTCCAACGGGTGAGCACCTTCCGGCCGCTGAGGGGCGTTCGGTCGCTGACCGGTCTCGGCTGGGTCACCTGAGGCTCACCGGGCTGGCCGAGCGCTCCGAGGTGCGGGCGGCGGTGCTGAGGTTCCTCGTGATGGGGCTCCTCTCGGTGGGCGTTGTCGCGGTCCCGACCCTGTGGTACATGCAGGGTGTCGCCGAGCAACATGCCCTCGCCGTCGCCGTCACCGCGGCGGACCACATCGCCAGCCGGCTCATCGCCCCCGTCCTGAGCACCCGGGCCCTGTCCGGCGACCGGGAGGCTCTCGCGGCGATCGACGCGGTGGTGTGGCCTCGGCTGCGGGACGGGTCGGTCAAGCACATCAAGGTCTGGGACACGGCCGGCACCGTGCTCTACTCGGACGAGAGCCCGCTCATCGGGCGCCGCTTCCCCGTCCCCGACTGGTTCGCCGACGTGGTCTCCACTGGCCGCGCCCAGGCCTCCCTGAGTGAGCCCGACAAGGTGGAGAACCAGCTCGAGGCAACGGAGGGCACGGAGGTCGAGGTCTACACGGCCTTCCGGGCAGCGACGGGGGAGCAGCTGGTCTTCGAGTCCTACTTCCCCCCGGAGGCGGTCACGCGCGAGGAGCACGAACTGCTCGTGCAGCTCCTGCCCGCGGCGTTCGTCGCGCTCGTCGCCCTGCATGTCACGCAGCTGCCGGGGGCGGTGCGCCTGGCGCGCCGGGTGCAGCGGGGTCAGCGGGAGCGGGGGCACCTGCTGGCCCACGTCGCGGCGTCGACGGACATGGAGCGGCGCCGGCTGGCCCGAGGACTGCACGACGACGTCATCCAGGACCTGGCCGGCGTCACCTACCTGCTGGAGTCGGTGGCCGACGACGTCGGGACCGCCGTCCGCCCGGCGGTGCGGACCGCAGCGGAGACGGTCCGTCGGGATGTGGCCATCCTGCGGGGCATGCTCGTGAACCTCTATCCCGTCGATCTCGCGGCGATCGGTCTGCCGGCTGCGCTCGAGAGCCTCGCCGCCCCGTTGCGAGGCAGCGGGGTGCAGGTCGAGACCCGGATCGACCCCGACCTCAAGGTTGACCTGACGTTGGCCACCCTCGTGCACCGCGTCACCCGGGAGGCGTTGGCGAACATCCGCAGGCACGCCGGTGCGGCCCGCGTGACCATCGACGTGCACCGCACGCCGGAGGCGGTCACGCTGACGATCACCGATGACGGGTGCGGGTTCGAGGTGGGCTCACCCTCGGAGCCGGGCCATCTTGGCCTGCCCCTCGCCCGCGACGCGGTGGTCCAGGCCGGGGGCACGTTGGACCTCGGCTCCGCCCCGGGTCAGGGCTCGACGCTGACGGCGAGCCTTCCCACGGACTGGGGACCCTCTCCGGCTCGCCGGAAACCGCGACGACCTCAAGGTCACCCGTAGGTCTCCGCCCGACGATGGGCAGTGCGCCCACGCAAGTGTGTGCCGACCGTGCCCTTCCCCGAGCACGGTTTCGCGGGTGACTCCCACAGGTCACCCGGGAGGGCCCCCGTCCTGAGCCCCCGGGACGGGGGCCGTCCCACAGCGTGGTGGCCGCGGGCGAGGGTGCCGCACTCCGGCGCCGACCAAGGTATGCCGCACCGGCTCGCGGCACGCGCAGAGCGTGGCCTGTTGTGGTGGACGTCGTGGCCTGTTGCGGTGGATGCCGACGGCTCCGCCCGGCTCAGCGCCGGCGGGGGAGGCGTTCGACGTTGTCGTCGATCCAGCGCCCCGGAGCCCCGAGGACCCGGGTGACGAAGCCGCCCCACCACCGGACGCCGTCCCCGGGGAGCAGGAACGCGGTGACCCGCCGTCGGCGGGACCGGCCCACGGCGGCAGCGTGGGTGACCCGCCTGATCTCGTCGTGGAGGGTGACGGGGTGGGCGTCCGGCCGGGCGTAGCGGGTGCGTTCGAGGGTGGCCACGACGTGGCCCATCGCTGCCTCGGCGTCTTCGTCGAGGTAGGCCTCACGGACATAGTGCGAACGCCACTGCCGCAGGGTGCCGCCGGTCGGAGGGGACACCCCGAGGTCCCGCAGGCGGGAGACCAGCTCCTGCCACTGGGCCTCGGCCAGCTCTGCGCGGTTGGCGGCGCCCATCCGGCGACGCCGGTTGACGAGGTGGGCGGTGAGGGGCAGCACCAGAGTGGCGAGCAGGCCGAGGACCACGGCGAGCAGGGCCAGGTGTGAGCCGTCCTGCAGCCACAGCGCGGCCCGGTCCCAGAGCCCGAGCGTGCTCGCGGTGGTCGTCGTCGTGTCCTGGACGCCCCCGTTGTCCCGGGCGCCGGCGCTGGGTGCGTCGGTCGGGGTGGCCCCGGCGTCGGGGCTGCGGTCCTTGGGGAGGGTGCTCGCGCCCGCCGCCGCGGTGGTGTAGGCCGGCGCCGAGCCGGTGCGGGAGGCCGGGGTCGGCTCGAAGCGCAGCCACCCCGCACCGGGGAAGTAGAGCTCGGGCCACGCGTGTGCGTCGGCGGCCCGCACGGTGTAGACGCCGTTCGAGGAACTGCCCGGCAGGAACCCGATGGCCATCCGGGCGGAGATCCCCGCGGCTCGGGCCATCATCACCATGGCGGACGCGAACTGGACGCAGTAGCCCTGCTTGCTCACCAGGAACGCGGAGAGCGGGTTGGTGACCGCGGCGCCGTTGGCGTCGACGACGGGGCTGATCAGCTGCAGCGAGTAGGTGAAGCCACCGCTGCTGCGCAGCCATTCCTGGATGGCGGCGGCCCTGGCGTAGGCGGTGGTGGCCCTGGCCTCGGTTGCGACCTGGCTGATCAGCCGGGACACCAGCTCCGCGGAGCCGGGGTCGAGCGACTGGGAGGCGACCACCTCGGGGTCGCCCGCACCCGAGCTGCCGCCCGGTATGCCGTCCTGCAGCTGGGTGGGCGCCACGTTGACCTCGCGATAGGTCACGGTGTAGCGGTCCGGGCGCGAGGGGACGTAGAGGTCGCTCGTGCGCGGGTCGGCCCCCCACCCGGTGCCGCCGAAGTCGGCGGAGATGGCCGGTTGGGGGGCGGCGACGTGCGGGGGGTCGAGCAGGTTCTGCTCCACCGACATCGTCCGGTCGGTCGTCAGCACGTCGCTCGAGATGAGGGCGGTGGCCGGGAGGTCCTGCGTCCGGGGTGCGCCGCTCGGGCGGGTGCGCCATTCACCGCTGACGTAGTCGGAGGTCACGACGACCCGCAGCGGCGGGGGAGTGCCGGGCGCGGACGTGCGGTAGGTCAGGACCGGGTTGAGGGAGCCGTCCTGCAGGCTGCGGGTCAGGTCGAGGGTCGAGGTGAAGCCGACCCGGCCACCTCGGCCCTCGGCCGTGTCGCTGCGCCCGAGGCCGTCGAGGATGAAGCGGGTCGGCAGGTGCGGGACGAGCGCCGGGATGGCGAGGGCGCTGACGAGCGCCACGACGCCGAGCGCCCGGGCCGACGAGCCGTATCCGCCGAGGGCCTCGCCCTCGCTGTCGACGGCGTTCGTCGGCGTCCGGGGACTGGCGACCGTCGTCGACCACCGACGCACGGACCAGCGGCCCTGTCTGGAGATCAGCACGAGCCACGCGAACGCGGCGACGAGGAAGTAGCCGGGGGCGAGCGACGACCCGCTGTTGGCTGCCGCGGTGAGGAAGGCCACCAGCAGCGGCAGGCCCGCGGCGGCGGGCGCACCGAGGGTCACGGCGAGGTAGTCCACGAGCAGCGCCAGAGCGGTGACCGCCAGGACGATGACCAGCTCGACCCCGCGCGTGGTCGGGATCGGCGCGGCATACCGTTGCATGACGTCTGCGGACTCCCGCAGCAGCTCACCGAGCCGGCCCATGGCGTCCGGCCCGGGCAGACCCCACCAGAGCCGGTCGCCGGCGAACACGACGCAGACCAGCCAGCCGACGAGCAGGACCTGACCGGGCAGGACGAGAGCGCCCCGGGTCGTCAGCCGGCGCAGCCCGATCCCGGTCACGGCCACCGCAAGGCAGGTCCAGACGGCCGTGCCCACCCAGCCGGCGGTGACGGTCAGGGTCGTGATCCCGAGGACGGCCGCGAGCGTCGCCGCGAGGGCGACGAAGGCATCACTGGGACGGGACCTCATCGCGAGAGCACCCCTTTGCTCGTGAGGGCTGCCCAGACGTCGCCGACCCGGCTCCCGGAGGACACCGTCGTGGCGGACCAGCCGGCCAGACGCAGCACGTCGGCGTAGGCCGCGGCGGGCCCGGGCGGACCGGCCCGGCCGCCCTGGGTGAAGCTCGCCGTGTCGAGCACCATGGCGAGTCCGGTCCCTCCGGGCTGGCGCAACGAGGCGACCTGGCGCAGGACCTCCTCGTCCCGGTCCGCGAGGACGGCCACGACGAGGCCACCGGACGCCGTCACCTGGTGTGCGGCGTGGACGAGCTCCTCGAGCTCGTGCGGAGGACCGGTGACCGCCTCGGCGAGGATGTCGAGTGCCTCGTCCGTCCCGGTCTTCGTGGCCGCCTGCCCGTCGTGGACGGTGGCCGAGCTGATCAGGTGGACGGCATAGCCGGAGGCCGAGAGGTGGGCGACCGTCGACGCGACGGCGGTGACCGCCCACTCGAACGAGCTGGCGGTGCCGGTCCCTCGGTGGCCGTCGGCCCGGGGGTCGAGCAGGACGACGGCGCGCCGGCGGGCCGGGCGGTCCTCCTGACGCACCATGAGGTCGCCGGTCCGTGCCGAGGCGGGCCAATGGATGCGCCGCAGGTCGTCACCGTCGCGATACTCCCGGACCGACTGGTCGTCCTCCCCGTGCAGGGCGACGACGTGGGGGATCTCGCCCTCGGCGCCGACCCCGCTCCCGGGCGGTCGCCCCTCGGCGAGGGACTCGGTGCGGGGCAGGACGACGACGTCGCTGGTGTCCCCGACCTGGGCGAAGCGTGCCGTCAGACCGAAGGGGTCGCGCAGCTGCACGGTGAGCGGTCCGAGCGAGTGGCGGCCGCGCAGGTGGCTGCGCACGGCATACTCCACCTGCCGTTTCTCGCCGGGGGCCATCCGGCCGAGGAGGAACCGCGGCCGGTCGCCCAGGACGTAGTCGAGCCGCTCCTCGACGAGCAGCAAGGGGGTGCGCCGGGTCCCGGTGTTCTCCATGAGGACGACCACCGTTGCGGGCTGGTCGACGCTGACCCGGCGCGGGGCGAGGCGTCGATCGACCCGCACCGACGCCCGCTGTTGACGCGCCAGCACTCCGGTCACGACCGGCAGCGCGAGGAGCAGGACCCCGACCCGGCTGATGTCGGGGAAGCCGAGCGCCCACCCCGAGAGGCTGAGGGTGATCCCCGCAGCCACGAAGGCGCGACCGCGGGCGGTGAGGACGTCCGTGACCTGTCCCATCGTGGCGATCTCCCCAGTCCGTCGTCGGTCAGCGGGCCATGGGCGAGACCGGCACCCGGCGCAGGATCTCGCGCAGGACGTCCTCGGCGGTGCGCCGGGCCAGCTGGGACTCCCCCGAGAGGATGAGCCGGTGGGCGAGCACCGGGAGGGCGATCGTCTGGACGTCGTCGGGCAGGACGTGGTCGCGACCCTCGAGGGCAGCGACGGACCGGGCGGCGCGCAACATGTGGAGGGTGGCTCGCGGCGAGGCACCCAGACGCAGGGCCGAGCTCGCGCGGGTCGCGGTGCTGATGTCGACGACGTACTGGCGGATCGCCGGGCTGGCCCAGATGTCCCGGATGACCGTGATCAGCCGCGCCACGGTGGCCGCGTCGGTCATCGGCCGCAGGGCCGCGAGCGGCGACGCCCCACCATGGGTGTCGAGCATGGCGAACTCGGCGCTCGGCGACGGGTAGCCCATCGAGATCCGTGCCATGAACCGGTCGCGCTGCGCCTCGGGCAGGGGGTAGGTCCCCTCCATCTCGATGGGGTTCTGGGTGGCCATCACGATGAACGGCTTGTGCAGCTCGTAGGTCTGCCCGTCCACCGTGACCTGGCCCTCCTCCATGCTCTCGAGCAGGGCGGACTGGGTCTTGGGGGAGGCGCGGTTGATCTCGTCCCCGACGACGACGTTGGCGAAGATCGCCCCCGGCCGAAACTCGAAGTCGCGCACGTCCTGGTTGAAGACACTGACGCCGGTGATGTCGCTGGGCAGCAGGTCGGGGGTGAACTGGATCCGCCGGACCGTGCAGTCGATCGAGCGGGCGAGCGTCTTGGCGAGCATCGTCTTGCCCACCCCCGGCACGTCCTCGATCAGCAGGTGGCCCTCCGCGAGGAGGACCGTGATGGCCGTCCGCACGACGTCGTCCTTGCCCTCGATGATCGAGGTCATGGCGTCCGAGATCCGGCTAGCGACCTCGCGCACCTCATCCAGCGCCTCGGGGTTGCTCAGTGCCCCGCCCTCGCTGGCATGCTCCGCCACGTTCGTCACG
Organism: Lapillicoccus sp.; assembly: GCF_046595215.1. Classification (NCBI taxonomy): domain Bacteria; kingdom Bacillati; phylum Actinomycetota; class Actinomycetes; order Micrococcales; family Intrasporangiaceae; genus Lapillicoccus; species Lapillicoccus sp. The sequence goes on from NZ_JBKJPP010000021.1 coordinate 7,506, forward strand.
CTTCCTCCCGCCCCTCGGCCCGCTGTCCGTAGATCTTCCCCCACTTCCCTCCACCGGGGGTAGGGGTTGCGTGAGGTCGGGGGGTCACCCAGCTCTCGGCACAACGCCCGCGCTCCCGTCATCGTGCCGCGACCGACCGTTCCGGTGTCACGAGGGGCCTCGCACAAGGTGGCCCGGTGACCTATGCCTCCACTTCCCTCCATCTCGGCTGACCTGCGCTGATGTCGCAAATGGGACACGACACGTCGCGATTCCGGGGTCGGTGTGGGGGAAAGTGGAGTACGGTGGGGCAACACGGAGCGCGGTGGACGCTGCCGGGTCGACCGACAGGAGGTGGCGCCAGATGTTCCTCGGGACGCACACCCCCCGTCTGGACGACAAGGGCCGCCTGTTCCTCCCCGCGAAGTTCCGGGACCGCCTTGCCGACGGGTTGGTCATGACCAAGGGCCAGGAGCACTGCCTCTACGTCTTCCCCGCCGACGGATTCGCGGCCCTCGCGGAGGACCTGCAGAAGGGGCCGACCTCCTCCAAGGCGGTGCGTGACTACGTCCGGGTCTTCCTCTCGGGAGCGTTCGACGAGGTCCCCGACAAACAGGGCCGGGTGACCATCCCCGCGACCTTGCGCGACTACGCCAACCTCTCGCGCGACTGCACGGTCATCGGCACCGGCAACCGCGTCGAGGTCTGGGACACCCCGGCGTGGGACGCCTACCTCGTGCGAAGCGAGCAGGCCTTCTCCGAGCAGTCCGAGGAGGTCATCCCCGGACTCTTCTGAGCGACCCGACGGGTCCTGGCATCCGGCCTCCAGCCGCTCGCCGTCCCGGGACGACTTCCCCCGTCCCGGGCCGAATGGGGAGAGACAACCCCGAGCGGATGGGGACCAGACCGCAGGACCCACCCGTCAGCACGACAGCACCCGCACCCGAAGCACCACCAGACGGTCCCCCCGGCCGGAGAGGCACTGCCCATGTCGACACGCGGGAACCCGCAGGACCGGCACCTGCCCGTCCTGCGCGACCGGGTCGTCGAGCTCCTCGGGCCGGCGCTGGCGCACCCCGGGGCCGTCTACGTCGACGGCACGCTCGGGATGGGCGGGCATGCCCTCGCGGTGCTTGAGGCTTTCCCGCAGGTGCGCCTCGTCGGCATCGACCGCGACACCGAGGCGCTCGACCTCGCGCGCGAGCGACTGGCGGCCCACGCCGACCGGCTGACCCTCGTGCACGCCGTCTACGACGAGCTCGCCTCCGTCCTGGACTCGCTCGGACTGCGCACCGTCGATGCCGCACTGTTCGACCTCGGTGTCTCCTCCCTCCAGCTCGACGAGGAGGACCGGGGCTTCGCCTACCGTGTCGACGCCCCGCTCGACATGCGGATGGACCAGGGCGACGGCGTCACGGCCGCTGAGGTGCTCAACACGTACGAGCCGGCCGACCTCGAGCGGATCCTGCGGGACTACGGCGAGGAGCGGTTCGCCAAGCGGATCGTGGGGGCGGTCGTGCGAGAGCGTGCCGCGCAGCCGTTCACCACGTCGGCGCGCCTCGTCGAGCTGCTCAAGGCGGTGGTCCCGGCCGCGTCGCAGAAGAGCGGGGGCCACCCCGGCAAGCGCACCTTCCAGGCGCTGCGCATCGAGGTCAACGCCGAGCTGTCGGCCTGGCAGTCCGCCCTGCCCGCGGCCATCGACGCCCTCCGCGTCGGCGGTCGGGTCGCCGTCCTCAGCTATCACTCCCTCGAGGACCGGATCACCAAGCGCACCCTCGCCGCCGGCGCGACCTCGAGCTCCCCGGCCGGCCTGCCGGTCGAGCTCCCCGAGCACGCGGCATACCTCACGCTGCTCACCCGCGGCGCCGAGGAGCCCGACCGGGCCGAGGTCGCCACCAACCCCCGCGCCGCCTCCGCCCGGTTGCGTGCTGCCGAACGCGTCCGACGCACGAAGGGATCCACTCCATGAGCCAGACCACGGGCCACGCCCGCCTCGCCCCTAGGCCGGCGGCGCGTAGAGCGCCGTCGGCTCCGCTGCGGGTTGTCCCGACGGCGATCCAGGAGACGGGCAACGGCGTCTTCGCCGTCCTGTGCATGGCGCTCCTGGGCGCCGGGCTCGTCGCCCTCCTCATGCTCAACACGGCGTTGGCCCAGGGGTCCTTCCAGGCCACCAGGCTCCAGGCGCAGTCGAGCGTGCTCACCGACACGCAGGAGCAGCTGAGCCAGACGCTGGACGACCTGCGCTCGCCCCGGACGCTCGCCGCCCGGGCGCAGGGGATGGGCATGGTGCCCGCCAAGAGCATGGCCTTCATCAAGCTCAGCGACGGGTCGGTCATCGGCGTGGCGGCCCCGGCCAAGGCGGAGCAGCGACTTAACGTGGTCACGACGCCAGCCGCACCCCCCCAGGCCCCGGCGGCGTCGACCGCACCGGCGGCGCCCGCCGCACCGGCTGGACCCGCCGCACCGGCTGCGCACCCCGCACCCCTTGCGCCGGCCCCGCCGGCAGCTCCCGCAACTGCATCGAGGTGAACGCGTGACGCCACCCCAGGGCCCCGGCGGTCGCGGCGGCGGCAGTGGCTCGGCGCATCCGCCACGCGCGCCCGAGGCCCGGCGCGCCGGGGAGGCGCACAGGACCCCGCCACCGCGCCGAACCGCGCCACCGCGCCGAACCCCGCCACCGCGCCGAACCCCGCCACCGCGGGGTGCCGCTCCCTCGCCCCGTGCCGCCGTCTCCCGGTCCGGGGGACCGCGCAGCCCCCGTGCTGCGCGCCGCCGCCGAGCCGTCGTCGGCGTGGCCAACCCCCGGCGCCGGATCCGGGCCATGCTCGTCGCCGCGATCTTCGTCTTCAGCATCTTCGGGGCCCAGCTGCTGCGGGTTCAGGCGTTCGACGCCGCCACGGTCCAGGCCGCCGCGCTCGGCAAGCGCCTCGAGACCAAGACCATCCCGGCACTGCGCGGGCGGGTGCTCGACACGGCCGGGGTCGTCCTCGCGTCGAGCATCGAGCGCAGGACGGTGACGGTGAACCAGACCGCCGTGCCCTCCTACCAGAAGACGATCGACAAGAAGCTGACAAGGGTGGGCGTCGCCGGTGCAGCCCAGGACCTCGCGCCGCTGCTCGGCACCACTGCGGAGGCCCTCGTCGCCCAGCTGAGCGGCACCGCCGGCTACCGGGTCATCGCCAAGGAGGTCACGCCGCTGGCCTGGCGCCAGATCGCCGCCCTCGGCATCCCCGGGATTCTCAGCGAGACGACGACGAGCCGCGTCTACCCCGCGAACCTGTCAGCGGCCCCCCTGGTCGGGTTCGTGCAGGCCGACGGCACCGCGGGCGGGGGTCTCGAGGTCATGCAGGACAAGGTCCTGCAGGGCTCACCTGGCAAGCAGGTCTACGAGCAGGCGCAGGACGGCACGATGATCCCGTGGGCCCAGCGCGAGGACGTGCCGGCCACCAACGGCAAGGACGTCAACCTCACCATCGACGCCGACCTGCAGTGGTATGCCCAGAACGCCATTGCCAACAAGGTCATCGAGAGCCAGGCGCTCTCGGGCTACGTCGTCGTCATGGAGGTCAGGACGGGCAAGCTGCGGGCCGTCGCGTCCTACCCGACCTTCGACCCGAACGCCCCCGGCAAGGCCGCCGCGGGGTCGCTGGAGAACCATGCGTTCCAGGACGTCTACGAGCCCGGGTCGACGGGCAAGGTCATGTCGATGGCCGCGGCGATCGAGGAGAAGGTCGTCCAGCCCACGACCTCGCTCATCGTGCCGAACCGGCTGCCCCGGGCCGGCACGTCCTTCAAGGACGACGTGGACCACCCGACGCTCAACCTCACCGTCGCCGGGGCCCTGGCGATGTCGAGCAACATCGGCACGATGCTCGCCACCGAGAAGGTCGCCCCGCCGACGATGGAGAGCTACTTCCGCAAGTTCGGGATCGGCCAGCCGACGGGGGTCGCCTTCCCCGGCGAGTCCCCGGGCCTCTTCGCCAAGTCCGGCGACTGGAGCGGGTCCCAGCGCTACACCACGCTCTTCGGGCAGGGCTACTCCCTGAATGCGGTCCAGGCGGCCGGTGTCTACCAGACGATCGCCAACGGCGGCGTGCGTGTGCCCCCCAGCCTGATCGAGAGCACCACGGGCGTGGACGGCATCGTGACCCCGTCTGCGCAGCCCCAGGGCCAGAAGGTCGTCTCCCCGGACACCGCGACCAAGGTCAGCACGATGCTCGAGGAGGTCGTCGGGCCGAAGGGCACCGCCCCCAAGGCGAAGATCGACGGCTACCGCGTCGCCGGCAAGACCGGCACGGCCAACCGGTACGACCCCGAGGTCGGCAGCTACAACGGCTACACCGCGTCGTTCATCGGCTACGCGCCGGCCGACGACCCGAAGTTCGTCGTCGCGGTCACGCTCCAGCGGCCGGTCAGCGGCCACTTCGGCGGTCAGCTGGGTGGCCCGGTCTTCAAGGACGTCATGACCTACGCCCTCCAGAAGTACGCGGTCGCGCCCACCGGCACCGTGGCCCCTGTCATCCCGCTCAGCTCCGACGGTGCGGCGTGGGACCCCAACGACCCCGCGGTCCTCAACGGCGAGAAGCGCTGACCGGTACCCTCGTCGCCGTGCCATCGCCGCGCCCCGCCTCCGTGCAGCCCGTCCTCCTCGCCGACCTGGCGGCCGGGGCGGCCCGGGCGTCGACCCCGCCGGCGGTGCCGCTCGGGGACGTGTCGGTGAGCGGCGTGACGCTCGACTCGCGGAGCGTGCGCCCGGGTGACCTGTATGCCGCGCTGGCGGGCTTCAACGTCCACGGCGCCGCCTTCGCCGCCGCCGCCGCCGCGTCTGGTGCCACGGCAGTCCTCACCGACGCGGCGGGGGAGGCGATCATCGCCGCCGCCGGTGACGTCACCGTGCCCGTCCTCGTCACCGAGGACCCCCGCGCGGTCCTCGGACCGGTGGCCGCCGCCATCTACGGCGCCCCCGCGGAGTCGCTGACGCTCTACGGGATCACCGGCACCAACGGGAAGACGACGGTGGCCTACCTGCTCGAGTCGGCCCTGCGCGCGCTGGGGACGAGCACCGGGCTGATCGGCACAGTCGAGACCCGGATCGGCTCGACCATGCTGCAGTCGGTGCGGACGACGCCCGAGGCGACCGACCTGCACGCGATCTTCGCGATGATGCGGGAGGCCGGCACCGAGGCCGTGGTCATGGAGGTCTCCAGCCATGCCCTCAGCCAGCACCGGGTGGACGGCGCCGTCTACGACGTGGCCCTCTTCACCAACCTCTCGCAGGACCACCTCGACTTCCACCCCACGATGGACGCCTACTTCGCCGCGAAGGCGCAGCTCTTCACCCCCGAACGCGCTCGCGCGGGGGTCGTCTGCATCGACGACGAGTGGGGGCGGCGCCTCGCCGCGACCGCCGGGATCCCCCTGACGACGGTGACGTCGTCACGGCGCCGCACGGCCGACTGGGTCGTCGAACCCGGCCCCTGGCCCGAGTTCAGGGTGAGCGGCGCGGCGGGCGTCCTCGACCTGCACTGTCACCTGCCCGGTGAGTTCAACATCGTCAACACGGCGATGGCGGCGGTCGCGCTCGTTGTCGCCGGCCACTCGCTGGCGGCCGTCCGGGCTGCGCTGGCCGAGGAGCCCGTGGTGCCCGGCCGGATGGAGCGGGTCACCCGCGACGACGACGACCCGCGTCCCGGGAGCGGGTCGGGCGACCCCCGGTGCATCGTCGACTACGCGCACACGCCCGACGCCGTCGAAGCCGCCCTGAAGGCCCTGCGGCCCACCACCGCCGGGCGGCTCGTCGTCGTCCTCGGCGCGGGCGGCGACCGCGACCGCGGCAAGCGGCGGGGCATGGGAGCCGCAGCGGCCCGGCACGCCGACGACGTCATCGTCACCGACGACAACCCCCGCTCGGAGGACCCCGCCACGATCCGGGCCGCAGTCCTCGAGGGGGCCCGTCAGGTCGTCGGCAGGGGAGGCGTGGGGCCGAGCGTCCACGGCGCACGCGAGGGGCGGGGAGCCGCCATCTGCGAGGCCGTCGAGCTCGCGAGGGCGGTCGGTGACCCGAGCGGCAACACCGTGCTCGTGCTCGGCAAGGGCCACGAGATCGGGCAGGACATCGGTGGCACCATCCACCCCTTCGACGACCGTGACGCCATCCGCGCCGCCCTGAACGGCACCACCTACCGACCGGAAGCACCCGAATGATCCCGTTGTCCCTGCGCGACGTCGCGACCCTCACCGGCGGATCGCTCCACCCCGACGAGCCCGGCACGGCCGGCATCGTCGTCACCGGCCCGGTGGTCACCGACTCCCGCGAGGTTCGGCCGGGCAGCCTCTACGTCGCCCGGGTCGGCGAGCACACCGACGGGCACCGTTTCGTCGGGGCGGCCGGTGACGGCGGCGCGGTCGCTGCCCTGACCTCCCACCCGGTGGACGAGCTCCCGTGCGTCGTCGTCGACGACGTGCAGGCGGCGTTCGGCCGCGTTGCCCGCGGCGTCCTCGACCGTCGTCAGGACCTGCGGGTCGTGGCCGTCACCGGCTCCTCCGGCAAGACCAGCACCAAGGACCTGCTCGCGCAGGTCCTCGGCGCGGCCGGGGAGACCATCGCCCCCGTCGACTCCCTCAACGGTGAGATCGGGGTGCCCCTGACCGTCTGTCGGGTGAGTGTCGCGACCCGCTTCCTCGTCGTCGAGATGGGCGCGCGGGGGATCGGCCACCTGACCTACCTCACCTCCATCGCCCCTCCGGACGTCTCGATCGTCCTCAACGTCGGCTCGGCCCACGTCGGGGAGTTCGGGTCGCGCGCCAACATCGCCACGGCCAAGGCCGAGCTCGTCGAGGCCCTCGGGGAGGACGGGGTCGCCATCCTCAACGCCGACGACCCGGCCGTCGCGGCGATGGCGAACCGCACCGCGGCGCGGGTCGTCACCGTCGGCGTGACCGAGCCGGCCGACGTGACGGCAGCCGACGTCGAGCTCGATGCCCTGGGCCGGGCATCGTTCACCCTCAACGGTTTCGGCCACTCGCTGCCCGTGCGACTGCGGGTCTCCGGCGCCCACCAGATCAGCAACGCCCTGGCCGTCGTGGCCGCGGCCGTCGAGTGCGGCATGAGCCCGCAGGACGCCGTGGCGGCTCTCGACGCCGCCGGCCCGACGAGCCGGTGGCGGATGGAGGTCACCGAGCGCGCGGACGGAGTCACCGTCGTCAACGACGCCTACAACGCCAACCCCGACTCGATGCGGGCGGCCCTGGCCGCCCTCCGGGCCATCGCCGACGCGGCCCCACCGCCTCGCCGCACCTGGGCCGTGCTCGGCGAGATGCTCGAGCTCGGCGGGGAATCCCGCGCCGAGCACGAGTCGCTCGGGCGGCTCACGGTCGCCCTCGGCATCGACCGCCTCGTCGCCGTGGGCGAGGGCGCCCGTCCCGTGGCCGACGCGGCTGCGGCAGCGGCGGCCGTGGCCACGAGGTCGACGCCGGCCGGGCAGTCGCCGGGACCGGACGACGGCGGGAGCGTCTGGGTGCCTGACGCCGACACGGCATACGCGCTCCTCACGGACACACTCTGCCGGGGCGACGTCGTGTTGCTCAAGTCGAGCCGCGACGCGGGTCTACGGTGGCTCGGGGATCGTCTCGTCGGGCTGGAGGTGCCGCAGTGAAGGGCATACTCGTGGGTGCGGCGCTCTCCCTGCTGTTCGCCCTGCTCGGCACCCCGATGTTCATCAGGTTCCTGGTCCGGCGCGGCTACGGGCAGTTCATCCGCGACGACGGCCCGACGTCGCACCACACCAAGCGCGGCACGCCGACCATGGGCGGCGCGGTCATCCTCGGCTCGGTCCTGCTGGCCTACGCCAGCGCCCACCTGTTCACCCTCACCATGCCCAGTGCCAGCGGTCTGCTCGTCCTGTTCCTCATGAGCGGGCTCGGGGTCGTGGGATTCCTCGACGACTTCATCAAGATCACCCGGCAGCGCAGCCTCGGCCTGCGCTCGAGCCAGAAGCTCGCCGGCCAGGGGCTCGTCGGCGTCCTCTTCGCGATCCTGGCGCTGCAGTTCCCCAACGACATGAACCGCACGCCGGCGGTCCCCTTCATCTCCTTCTTGCGCGACACGCATGTCAACCTGGCCTTCGCCGGCACGATCAGCGGAGTCATCCTCTTCATCATCTGGGCCAACATCATGATCGCCGGCACGTCCAACGGCGTGAACCTCACCGACGGCCTCGACGGGCTGGCGACCGGCGCCTCGACGATGGTCTTCGGGGCCTACGTGCTGATCTCGCTCTGGACCTACAACCAGAACTGCCAGCGCAACCCGGGCATCAAGTGCTACGAGGTGCGCGACAGCCAGGACCTCGCCATCGTCGCCGCAGCGTGCATGGGGGCGTGTTTCGGCTTCCTGTGGTGGAACGCCTCCCCCGCCAAGATCTTCATGGGTGACACGGGCTCGCTCGCGCTCGGCGGAGCCCTGGCCGGCCTGGCGATCTGCACCCGCACCGAGCTGCTCGTCATCATCCTCGCCGGGCTCTTCGTCCTCGAGGCGCTGTCGGTCATCGCGCAGGTGGCGTCGTTCAAGCTGACCGGGAAACGGGTCCTGCGGATGGCGCCGCTGCACCATCACTTCGAGTTGCTCGGGTGGGACGAGATCACCGTGACGATCCGCTTCTGGATCATCGCCGGGCTCTTCGCCGCGCTGGGACTCAGCATCTTCTACGCAGAGTGGGTGGTGGGTTCCGCATGAGCGTCTTCGACCCGAGCTACGAGCCGCGCCCCGGACTGACCCACCGCGACGCCGAGTGGTCGGGTCTGCGGGTGCTCGTCACGGGGCTCGGCGTCAGCGGGTTCGCCGCGGCCGACGCCCTCGCCGAGCGCGGCGCGCGCGTCACTGTCGTCGACGGGCGAGCCCGCGGTGGGTCCCCGGCCAACGACGAGCGCGCCCACATCCTCGACATCCTCGACATCGCGGTGCGCCAGGGCGAGGAGCACACCGTCGGTATGCCGCTCGAGCCGGTCGACCTCGTCGTCACCTCGCCGGGGTGGCGGCCCGACCAGCCCCTCCTGCTCGAGGCGGCAGCGCGCGGTATCCCCGTCTGGGGAGAGGTCGAGCTGGCGTGGCGGATGCGGGCCGCGACCGGCTCGGCCCCGTGGCTCACGGTCACCGGGACCAACGGCAAGACCACCACGGTCAACATGCTCGCGACGATCCTGCGCGCCGCCGGGCTGCGCGCCACGAGCGCGGGCAACGTCGGCACCCCGATCCTCGAGGCGGTGCTGCACCCCGAGCCGTTCGACGTCATCGCTGTCGAGCTGTCGAGCTTCCAGCTGCACTGGCAGCGCTCGGTCGCGCCCGTCGCCTCCGCCTGCCTCAACGTCGCCCCTGACCACCTCGACTGGCACGGCTCGTTCGAGGAGTACCTGCGGGCCAAAGGGCGCGTCTACGCCAACACCCACATCGCCTGCGTCTACAACGTCGCGGACCCGCTCACCGAGCAGCTCGTCATGGACGCTGAGGTCATCGAGGGGTGCCGCGCCATCGGCTTCACCCTCGGTGTGCCGGCTCCGTCGATGCTGGGCATGGTCGACGACGTGCTCGCCGACCGCGCCTTCGTCGAGCAGCGGCAGAACTCCGCCGCCGAGCTGGCCACCCTGGACGACCTGCAGGGTGATGCACCCAGCGTCGCACCGCACTACATCGCCAACGCCCTGGCCGCTGCGGCGCTGGCCCGGGCCTACGGCGTCGGCCCGCTCTCCGTGCGCGACGGGCTGCGCACCTTCCGACCCGACCCGCACCGGATCGCCGAGGTCGCCACCGTCGCCGGCGTGCGCTTCGTCAACGACTCCAAGGCGACGAACCCGCATGCCGCGGCGGCGTCGCTGCGCAGCTTCGAGTCTGTGGTGTGGGTCGCCGGAGGACTGCTCAAGGGGGCCGACGTCGAGGAGCTCGTCGAGCAGGTCCGCGGTCGGCTGCGCGGGGTCGTGCTCATCGGCGTCGACCGGGCCCGGATCGCGGAGGCACTGGCCCGACACGCCCCCGATGTCCCGGTCGTCGACCTGGATCCATCGGAGACTGGGGACATGGCTGGTGTGGACCTGATGGATGTCGTCGTCGCCAGGGCCGCCGAGCTGGCGCAGCCCGGCGACGTCGTGCTGCTCGCGCCCGCCGCGGCCTCGATGGACATGTTCGCCAACTACGGCGCGCGCGGCGACGCGTTCGCGGCCGCCGTCCGCCGCCTCGCCGACGACCAGGGTGGCCGGTGAGCAGCACCGCGACCCGTCCGACCGCAGGGGTGCGCACCCCCCGTGCCGACGACCAGCAGTCCGAGGGCCGGCTGACCCGCGCCCTGCCGTTCCTCGCGCGCCTCGAGTCCCCGGTGACGGCCTACTACGTCCTGCTCGGGACGACGGCCGTCCTCGTGGTCATCGGCCTCGTCATGGTGCTGTCCGCCTCGATGGTGACCTCCTACAAGGACGACGGCTCGTCCTTCGCGATCTTCCTCAACCAGCTCGTCTTCGCGCTCGTCGGGCTCGTGGGCGCGGTCGTCGCCTCGCGCATCCCGGTTCCGTGGTATCGCCGGCTCGCCTTCCCGGTCCTCATCGTGGCCGTTGTCCTCCAGATGCTCGTCTTCACCCCGCTCGGCGTGAGTGTGGGGGGCAACCGCAACTGGGTCAGGCTCCTGCCGAAGGTCCAGATCCAGCCCTCCGAGCTGACCAAGATCGGTCTCATCCTCGTCGGCGCCCTGGTCCTGTCCAACAAGCGCAAGCTCCTGGGGTCCCTGCGGCACGTCATCGTGCCGTTCCTCTTCCCGGTCGTGGCGGTGGCCATCGGGCTCGTCCTGCTCGGCCACGACCTCGGCACGGCCCTGATCCTGCTCGCCATCGTCGGGGCCCTGCTGTTCGTCGCCGGCGTGCCCACCCGCTTCTTCCTCCTCGCCGGGGCGAGCGCCTCGGTCCTGGCCGGCGGGCTCGTCATGACGAGCGCGAACCGGATGGGCCGGATCTCCGACTGGCTGAGCGGCAGCGGCTGCAGCGACCCCAACGGCACGTGCTACCAGTCGGTCCACGGCCTCTACGCCCTGGCGGACGGCGGCTGGTGGGGCGTCGGCCTCGGCGCGAGCAAGGAGAAGTGGAGCTGGCTGCCGGCGGCGCACAACGACTTCATCTTCGCCATCATCGGCGAGGAGCTCGGCCTGCCCGGCACCCTGATCATCCTGCTGCTCTTCTCGCTGATCGGCTGGGCCTGCTACCGCCTCGTGCTGCGCTCGAGCGACCAGTTCGTCCGGATTGCCACCGCCGGCGTGATGGCGTGGATCCTCCTCCAGGCGATGATCAACATCGGCTCGGTCATCGGGCTCCTCCCGGTCATCGGGGTGCCGCTGCCCCTGGTGTCGGCCGGCGGGTCGGCCCTCGTGACCACCATGCTCGCCCTCGGCATGCTGCTCTCGTTCGCCCGCAACGAACCCGGAGCCAGGGAGATCCTCTCGGCGCGCCCGAGCGTCGTGCGCCGCTCGCTGGCCGTGCTCCCGAGCCGCAGGAACCGCTGATGACCCCCGCCCCCCGCCCCTCCTCGGTCCTCCTGGCCGGGGGCGGGTCCGCCGGTCACGTCTCCCCACTGCTCGCCCTCGCCGACGCCCTGCGCCGACGCGACCCACAGGTGCGCATCACCGCGCTCGGCACGAGGACCGGCCTCGAGGCACGGCTGGTCCCCGCCCGGGGCTACGAGCTGACGTTCGTGCCGAAGGTGACGATGCCCCGCAAGCCCGGCGCCGCGCTCGCCCGGCTGCCGGGGGCGCTGCGCTCGGCCGTCGCCGCTGCCGGCCGCGCCATCGACGAGTCTGGGGCGCAGGTCGTGGTGGGCTTCGGCGGCTACGTCTCGGCCCCGGCATACCTCGCTGCACGCCGGCGCCGGGTGCCCATCGTCGTCCACGAGCAGAACGCCCGGGCCGGCCTGGCCAACCGGCTCGGCGCCCGCCTCACCACGTCGGTGGGCACGACCTTCCCCGGCACCGACCTCGCCCACGCCACGGTCGTCGGTATGCCGTTGCGCCGCGAGATCACCGGGCTCGAGCGGACCGTTCGCCGGGACGAGGCGATGGCGGCGTTCGGGCTCGACCCGCAGTGGCCCACCGTGCTGGTGACTGGTGGGTCGCTCGGCGCGCAGCGACTCAACACCTCCTTTGCCGAGCGGGCCGGTGACCTCAGCGCCGCAGGGGTGCAGGTCCTGCACGTCACCGGAGCAGGCAAGGGCTTCGCCCCCGAGGTGCCCCACGTCGGTGCGCCCTACGTCACGGTCCCCTACGCCGACCGGATGGAGCTGGCCTACGCCGCCGCCGACCTCGTCGTCTGCCGGTCCGGCGCCAACACCGTCTGCGAGCTGACGGCGGTCGGGCTCCCCGCGGTCTACGTGCCGCTGCCGATCGGCAACGGCGAGCAGACGTTCAACGCGACTGCCGTCGTCGCCGCGGGGGGCGGCCTGCTCGTCGCAGACGCCGACCTCACCCCGTCGTGGATCACCGAGGCGCTCATCCCGCTCGCCTCGGACGGCGCCCGGCTCGTGACGATGGGAGAGGCGGCCGCGTCCGTCGGTCAGCGCGACGCCGACGAGCAGCTGGCCGACCTCGTCGACCGGGCCTTCGCCGAGGGCGTCCCGAGGCGCGGCTCCGGCCGGTCCCCCCGATGACCCTGCCCACCACCCGGTTCGACTTCCGCGCCGGCGTGCCCGCCGCCGCGGACCTCGGCCACGTCCACTTCATCGCGATCGGCGGCGCCGGGATGTCAGGAGTCGCGCGGATCATGCTCGGCCTGGGACTGGTCGTCAGCGGGTCCGACGCCAAGGAGTCGCGGGTCCTCACGGCACTGGCCGCGGAGGGGGCGATCGTGCACGTCGGCCACGACCCCGCCTACCTCGCGGGCGCCGACACCGTCGTCATCTCCTCGGCGATCCGCGAGTCCAACCCCGAGCTGGCCGCGGCCCGCGCCGCCGGCCTTCGGGTGCTCCACCGGGCCCAGGCCCTCGCCGCGACGATGGCCGGCAGCCACCGGGTCGCGGTGGCCGGCGCCAACGGCAAGACGACGACCACCTCGCTGCTGACGGTGGCCCTGCAGGCCTGCGGCATGGACCCGTCCTTCGCCGTCGGAGGCGAGCTGGCCAAGCACGGCACCAATGCCCACCTCGGCACCGGCGGCGTCTTCGTCGTCGAGGCCGACGAGAGCGACAGCTCCTTCCTCGTCTACCGACCGCACATCGCGATCGTCACCAGCGTGCAGCCGGACCACCTCGACCACTACGGCGACCTCGAGACCGTCAAGGAGGCCTACCGAGCCTTCGTGACGACGATGGAAGAGGGTGGCCTGCTCGTCGTCTGCGTCGACGACCCCGGGGCCCGCGAGCTCGCCGACTGGGCGCGCGCCCGCCCCGTGCGGGTCCTGTCCTATGGCGAGTCCCCGGACGCCGACCTGCGCGTCGCTGCCGTGACCCACCGGGGCCTGACGTCGGGGGCGCAAATCCACACCGCCCAGGGCGTCCACCGGCTCATGCTGCACGTCCCGGGTCACCACAACGTGCTCAACGCGACGGCCGCCCTCGCGGTGTGCGTCGCGGGCCTCGGACAGCCCGTCGCGGCCGTCCTGTCCGGTTTGGCGTCCTTTACCGGGACCCGTCGACGCTTTGAGCCCAAGGGCCGCGTCGGTGGGGTCGTCGTCGTCGACGACTACGCCCACAACGCCGGCAAGCTCGCGGCCGTGGTGAGGACGGGTCGTCAGCTCGTCGCCGACTCCGGGACCGGGCGCCTCGTCGTCGTCTTCCAGCCCCACCTCTACTCGCGCACGCGCGACTTCGCCGCGGAGCTGGGTGCCAGCCTCGCCGCGGCCGACGTCGTCGTCGTCATGGATGTCTACGCCGCCCGCGAGGACCCGGTCCCCGGTGTGTCCGGACGACTGGTCGTCGACGCCGTCCTCGCTGCGCGCCCGGAGGCCGACGTCCACTACGAGCCGTCCTGGGCCAAGGTGGCCGCCGCCGTCGCCGCACTCGTCCGGCCGCACGACCTGCTGCTGACCGTGGGCGCGGGCGACGTGACGATGATCGGCCCCGAGGTGCTGCGCGCGCTCGAGGACCAGCGAGGTGACCCGGCATGAGCAGGACCGACCCGAGGCCCCGGCCGACCACCCTCGAGGCCCGGCGCCGGGCGGCCCGCAAGGGTCTGCGCTCGTCCCGCGCCCGGTTCGAGCGGCGGGCGGCCGAGGTCCGCCGCCGGCCCCTGCGGCTGGTCGCGATGCTGGCGGCGGTGGTTGCCACCGGGCTCCTCGTCGGCTGGCTGGTGGGTTTCAGCCCGGTGCTCGCCACCCGCACGGTGAGCGTGACCGGCCTGCCGGACCCCGGGGAGCGCGAGGCCGTCGTGGCGGCCGCAGCCATCCGCCTCGGCACCCCGTTGGCCCGGGTCGACACCGAGGGTGCGGCCGCTCGCGCCGCGACCATCGCCACCGTCACCGGGGTCAGGGTGAGCCGCAGCTGGCCCAACACGATCACCATCTCCGTCGAGCGCAAGACGCCGGTGATCGGCGTCCGAAACCCTGAAGGTCAACTACAGGTAGCGGGTTCCGACGGGGTGCCCTATCTGACCGTCCCCGCCCTCCCGGCCGGTGTCGCCATGGTGAACGCCACCACGACCGCCCCCGACCCCGAGGGGCTGCGCGCCGCGATCAGCGTCCTGCAGCTGCTCTCTCCCGGCCAACGGGCGACCGTCGGCGACGTCACCGTCTCCAGTGCCGACCTGGTGACCCTCAAGCTCGGCGCCACGACCGTCGTCTGGGGCGGGGCTGCGGACGGTCCGAAGAAGCTCGTCGTGCTCACGGCGCTGCTCCCGACGAAGCCGTCGGTGATTGACGTGAGCGCCCCTGACACCCCGGTGACCCGGTGATGACGGACGACGCGTGACCGGCGACGCGTGACGTCGATCCGGACGTCACATGCGTCACTCGGGTCACACGGGTCACAGCCTGACCGCAATCTGTTGGGAACGTTCGGGACACGCCGTCCGCTGGGTTGCTCGGGCGTGTCATTCGCAATACCGTCGGGCTTCAGCAGAAGTGGACACTCTCACTGTTGAGTATACCTCTAGACTTTTCCCGTTCACCGCACGTGAGTTCAGGAAGGCCCACTGACGTGGCAGCAGATCCGCACAACTACCTGGCCGTAATCAAGGTCGTCGGCATCGGCGGTGGCGGCGTCAACGCCATCAACCGGATGATCGAGGTGGGGCTCAAGGGCGTCGAGTTCATCGCGATCAACACCGACGCGCAGGCGCTGTTGATGAGCGACGCCGATGTCAAGCTCGATGTCGGCCGTGAGCTGACCCGTGGCCTCGGCGCCGGCGCGGACCCCGAGGTCGGACGCAAGGCCGCGGAGGACCACGCCGAAGAGATCGAGGAGGTCCTCAAGGGGGCTGACATGGTCTTCGTCACCGCGGGCGAGGGGGGCGGCACGGGCACCGGCGGCGCCCCGGTCGTCGCGGGGATCGCAAGGGGCCTGGGAGCCCTGACGATCGGTGTCGTGACCCGTCCGTTCACGTTCGAGGGACGCCGACGGGCCAACCAGGCCGAGGCCGGCATCGCGGGCCTTCGCGAGGAGGTCGACACCCTCATCGTCATCCCCAACGACCGGCTCCTGTCGATCAGCGACCGGACCGTCTCGATGATGGACGCCTTCCGCAGCGCCGACCAGGTCCTGCTCTCCGGCGTCCAGGGCATCACCGACCTCATCACCACCCCTGGACTGATCAACCTCGACTTCGCCGACGTCAAGTCCATCATGCAGGGCGCCGGCTCGGCTCTCATGGGGATCGGGTCGGCCCGCGGCGACGATCGAGCAGTGCAGGCGGCCGAGCTCGCGATCTCCTCGCCGTTGCTCGAGGCGAGCATCGACGGGGCCCACGGGGTCCTCCTGTCGATCTCGGGTGGGTCCGACCTCGGACTCTTCGAGATCAACGAGGCTGCCCGGCTCGTCCAGGAAGCGGCCCACCCGGAGGCCAACATCATCTTCGGAGCGGTCATCGACGACGCCCTCGGCGATGAGGTCCGCGTCACCGTCATCGCGGCCGGCTTCGACGGGGGCGGCCCCGTCAAGCGCAACGACGGCGCCCTCGGCACGATCCAGAGCGGTGGCCGTCCTGCACAGGGTTCGGACTCCTCGTCGACGCAGGGCAGCGACCGACCGGAGTCAGCGGGCGCAAGCGGCCGGGTCGGCGAGGACGTGCGCTCCGGGGGGAGCCGCCCGCCGGTCCAGCACCCCGGCCCGCAGTTCCAGCCCTCGCGGGGCGACGGTCAGCAGGGTCAGGGAGGCCAGCCGCTCCAGCATGGCCAGCCAGCCCAGCAGGGCCAGGATCAGGATCAGGTCCAGCCGGTGCAGTCCCCGCCGCGATCGGTGACCTTCGACGACGGCGACGACCTCGACGTCCCCGACTTCCTCAAGTAGGACGCATGGAGCAGGCGCCCGGCAGGTAGCCAGCACCCGGACGGCTCCGGCGGTCGCCGGAGGCTCCGAACCGCAGCTGCCCCGCTGGCCCGGTCCGATCTCGGACCGGGCCAGCGGCGTCCCGGGCCCAGCCCGGACCAGCCCTGCCCACGTGACGTACGGTTTCAGGCGTGTACTACTGGAGCGACGAGATCGCGCCCTCGAGCGGGCGCCGCGGTCTGCGGTGGGGTTTCACGTCCCGCCGCGGGGGAGTGAGTGCGCCGCCCCACGACGAGCTCAACCTCGGCGGCCGCACGGGCGACGACCCGGACGCCGTCGCCCGCAACCGGGAGGTGGTCGCATCGTCGGTCGGTGTCACCGTTGACCGGCTCCTCTTCATGGACCAGTGCCACGGCACGGACGTCGTCGTCGTCGACGGTCCGTGGGCCGGGTCGACGCCCCCGGCCGACGGGATGGTCACCACGCGCGACGACCTGGCGCTGGCCGTCCTCGTCGCCGACTGCGTGCCGGTCCTGCTCGCGGACCGGGTCGCGGGGGTCGTCGGCGTCGTCCACGCGGGACGACCGGGGATGACGGCGCGCATCGTCGACGAGGCGGTGGCGTCGATGCGGGCCCTTGGCGCGCTGCGGATCATCGCCGCGGTCGGACCGTCGGTCTGCGGCCGCTGCTATGAGGTGCCCGCGGCGATGCGCGACGCCGCGGCGGACGTCAGTCCGGTCAGCGCCACCGTCTCGTGGTCGGGCACGCCGGCCATCGACGTCGCTGCCGGGGTGGTGGATCAGCTGCGCGGACACGACGTCGCTGTGACGTGGGTGCCCGGCTGCAGTCGCGAGGACGAGCGGCTCTACTCCTACCGCCAGACCGGGCAGACCGGTCGGTTCGCCGGCGTGGTGCGCCTGGGGCCGCTCGCGGCGACAGCATGACCAAGGGCTGCGGCGACGACCTGTTCGAGCACGCTGCGCAGGCCGCCCGGCGCTCCGAGCTCGAGATCGCCCTCGAAGTCGTTCGGGAGCGGATCGAGCGCGCCTGCCGCGCCGCCGGACGCGAGCCGCGGGACGTCACCCTCATCGCGGTGACGAAGTTCTTCCCGGCGTCCGACCTGCGCCTCCTCGCCGGGCTCGGCGTGCGCGACGTCGGGGAGAACCGTGACCAGGAGGCCCGCGAGAAGCTGGCCGACCCGGCGGTCGTCGACCTCGGACTCACCGTCCACTTCATCGGCCAGCTCCAGACCAACAAGGCCGCGTCGGTGGTCGCCTACGCCGACGTCATCCACGCGGTGGACCGCACCAGGCTTGTCGCCGCGCTCGACCGCGCGGCAGGTGCCGCCAGCCGTCGGCCACGGGTCCTGGTGCAGGTGAGCCTCGACGACGGCCCGGGCCGCGGGGGAGTGGCGCCCGAGGACGCCGCCGAGCTCGCCGCCGCGATCGCGCAGACGTCGTCGCTCGACCTCGCGGGGGTGATGGCGGTCGCTCCACCCGGCGGGGACCCCGACGTCGCCTTCGGCCGGCTGCGCAAGGTGGCCGACGGCATACGGGCGGAGCACCCGGAGGCGACCTGGCTGTCGGCGGGGATGAGTGGTGACCTCGAGGCGGCCATCCACCACGGGGCGACACACCTGCGTGTCGGGAGCGCAATCCTGGGTTCCCGGCCGACCCTTCGCTAACGTCACTGAAGACCACCGGAACGACACGACAGCAGACGAAGAAGATCAAGGGAGTTCCACCATGGCTGGGGCGCTGCGCAAGACGATGGTGTACCTCGGGCTGGCTGAGGAAGATGATCGCTACCAGGGGTACGACGAGGACTACGACGACGACCGGAGCGACAAGGGCGCCAAGGACCGTCACGAGGAGCGCGGCGCAGCCGTGACGACGCTCCCGACCCGGCGCACCCCGGTGGCCCGGGTCGTGCGTGATACCGAGGTCGGCGGCCTCAACCGCATCACGACGATCCACCCACGCACCTACAACGAGGCCAAGACCATCGGCGAGGCCTTCAGGGACGGCACGCCGGTCATCATGAACCTCACCGACATGGACGACAGCGACGCCAAGCGGCTCGTCGACTTTGCCGCGGGACTGGTCTTCGGGTTGCACGGATCGATCGAGCGGGTCACCTCAAAGGTCTTCCTCCTGTCCCCGGCCCACGTCGAGGTCTCCGCCGAGGAGCCCGAGGCTCCCAAGCAGGCCAGGGGCTTCTTCAACCAGAGCTGAGAGGACCCCATTCGGTTTCCACAGGAGCATCAGCGAGACTGGTCGGCATGAGGCTCATCGGTTCGATCTTCTCGTTGGTGGTGTTCCTGTTCTTCCTCGCGTTGATCGGCCGTCTGGTCATCGACTGGGTGCAGGTGCTGTCGCGCGACTGGCGGCCCCGCGGGGTGGTCCTCGTCGCCGCGGAGGGGGTCTACACCGTGACCGACCCGCCGCTGCGCCTCCTGCGCAAGATCATCCCCGGCGTGACCATCGGGGGCATGCGGATCGACTTCGCGTTCCTGGCCCTCATGGTCATCACCTCGGTGCTGATGAACGTGCGGATCGGCTGACCGGACGTCGCCGGCCCGACCACCTCGGTAGGGCAAAACCCGCCTCACGGCTCGGTGTTGGACCTGTCGGCACGGTTCGCTAACGTTGCCCACGATCCGGTCCTTCTATCGAGGTGGAAATCATGGCGCTGACACCCGAACAGATCCTCAACAAGCACTTCCAGACCACCCAGTTCCGCAAGGGGTACGACGAGCGCGACGTCGACGACTTCCTCGACGTGATCGTGGCCGAGATGCGCTCCCTCGTGGCCCAGCGGGACGACTTCAAGCAGCAGCTCAACGACTGCCGTGCCGGCCGCGGCCTCGACCCGGTCTCGGACCTGCCGCAGGACGATGGGCGGGCCGACGCCGGGGTCGATGGCGCCCCGGTTGGCATGGCCGCCGAGGACGAGGCGAAGGGTCGGCTCGAGGAGCTCCACCGGCGGATCGAGGAGGCACAGGCGCAGGAGGCGCAGATCGGGGAGCGCGTGGCCAGGGCCCGGGCCGACGCCGATGGACACGATCAGCAGGTCGCCCTCGCCCAGCAGCAGAGTGGGAGCGGCGGTGAGGTCGAGGTGGAGAGCACGACCGGGACCATGCGGGCCGTCGCCGCAGGTGGTGCGGGCGGCGCCAGCGCTGCAGCGCTCATCGAGCTCGCCCAGCGCCTGCACGACGAGCACGTCGGCAAGGGGGAGGCCACGCGTGACGAGCTGATCTCCGAGGGGCAGCGTCAGCACGACGACCTCGTCGGCACGGCGCAGGCCCGGCACGACGAGCTGCTCAGCACCGCTCAGGCCCGGCACGACGAGCTGGTGGGCAGCGCCCAGTCGCAGCATGACGAGCTGCTCAGCACCGGGCAGAGCAGGCACGAGGAGCTGGTGACGACTGCGCAGACGCGGCACGACGAACTGCTGGCCGAGGCGACGAGCAAGCACCAGCAGCTCGTCACCGAGGGCCGCGAGCGGTCGACGGGCATGGTGGCCGAGGCGCAGCAGAAGAAGTCTGCGGTGCTCGCCGAGCTCGAGCAGGAGAAGGGCCGGCTCGAGCAGCAGATCGAGGAGCTGCGCGGGTTCGAGCGCAGCTATCGCTCCCAGCTCAAGGCCTACCTCCAGGGCCAGCTCCAGGAGCTCGACCACACCGGGGTCGACCCGGTCGAAGGCAGTGACCCCGGCGGGGCCGGGAGCAACGAGGGCGCCGGCACGGGGTCGACTGACCCCCACTGAGGCACAGCACGACCCGTGAGGGGCGCGGACCCACGCCGGTCAGCACCCTGCGTCGTCCCGCCGGTATGCCGGGTCGCCCGCCCTGCCCCTGCCCCCGGGTCCCGGTGGGTCGGGTTTGGTTGCCACTGGGCCAGGCCCTATCCTCAGCCCCACTTGTCAACGACGACTCCCACCCGAGAGGGGCGACACGCATGGCCGCGAAGAGGACGACCGCCCCCACCACGGCTGCGGCGAGGTCCGCCGCTACCCGCAAGGCGGTTCCCGCACCGGCCGCCACCCCGGCGAGGAAGGCTGCTCCCGTGACGAAGAGTCCTACCAGGAAGACTGCCACGACCAAGGCGGCTGCGACCAAGGCGGTCACCGCCAGGAAGGCCGCTGCAGCCAAGGCCGCTCCCGCCAAGGCCGCTCCCGCGAAGAAGGCTGCCACGACCAAGGCGGTCACCGCCACGAGGGCCGCTCCCGCGAAGGCGTCCCCCGCGAAGGCGTCCCCCGCAAAGAAGGCCGCTCCCGCCAAGCAGGCCGCAGCCGGGGCGTCACGCCCGGCAACGAAGACGACGTCCGCGGCCCCGGTGACCCGGATCCGCGCCCGCACGACGACGCCGGAGCTGCCGGCCCCACCGGTCGCGAGGACCGACACGCCATGGACCGCCAAGGAGCTGCGCGAGATCCGGGCCGAGCTCGACTCGGAGCGTGCCCGGGCGCTCGCGGACCTCGAGATCGCCCAGACCGACCTGCAGGGCCTGCTCCGGGACGCGGGGGAGGGTGCCGGTGACGACCAGGCGGACGCCGGCGCGAGCATCTTCGGCCGTGAGTACGAGATGGTGCTGGCCAACAACTCGCGCGAGAAGCTCGAACAGGTCGAGCACGCGCTCGAGCGCCTGACCGACGGCAGCTACGGTGTCTGCGAGTCCTGTGGCAAGCCGATTGGCAAGATCCGGCTCCAGGCCGCTCCACGCGCCACGTTGTGCCTGGCGTGCAAGACCAAGCAGGAGAGTCGCTGATCCCGAAGTCAACAGCCCACGACCGCGCCACCCCGCCCCTCTCCTCGCCCCGACGAGGACGCCTCTTCGGGCTCCTCACGGGGGTGGCTGTCGTGACCTACCTTGCCGACCAGGCGTCGAAGGCCTGGGCCGTCGCCACCCTCACGGACCAGGCGCCGCGGGACCTGCTGGGCTCGTTCCTGCGGCTGGAGCTCATCCGCAACCCGGGAGCCGCATTCTCCCTGGGCACTGGCAGCACGTGGGTGCTGACGCTCATCGCGGTGGTCGTCCTCCTCGTCGTCATCCGGACCAGCCGCCGCATCGGCAGTCGGCGCTGGGCGTGGGCGCTGGGCCTGCTTCTTGGGGGCGCCCTCGGCAACCTGACCGACCGGATGATCCGTGAGCCGGGTGTCGGCAGGGGCCACGTCGTCGACTTCCTGGACTACAACAACTGGTTCATCGGCAACGTCGCCGACATCGCCATCGTCGGTGCGGCTGCCCTTATCGGGCTGCTCGCCGTCCTCGGCATCGGCGTGGACGGCACCCGGGAGCGGGACAACGCAACGGCTGGATCGTCGACACGCGAGACCCGCCAGACCCACCAGACCCGTCGGGGCGAGGACGACGATGACTGACGCCAGGGCTCTCTTCGTCCCCAACGGCCTCGAGGGGGAGCGCGTCGACGCCGCCATCGCCCGGCTGTTCGGCCTCTCCCGCACCAAGGCCGCCGACCTCGCTGCGGCAGGCGACGTCAGCGTCAACCACCGCGTCGCCGGCAAGTCCGACCGCGTCAGCTCCGGGGACCTGCTCGAGGTGCTCATTCCCCGCGCCGGGGCCAGCGCAGGACTGACGGTCATCGCCGAGCCGGTGCCCGGGATGACCATCATCCACGACGACGCTGACATCGTCGTCGTGGACAAGCCCGTCGGGGTCGCGGCCCACCCGAGCGTCGGGTGGACCGGTCCTGACGTCGTCTCCGGTCTCGCCGCAGCCGGCTACCGCATCTCGACCTCGGGGGCGAGCGAGCGTCAGGGCATCGTCAGCCGTCTCGACGTCGGCACCTCGGGCCTGATGGTCGTCGCCAAGAGCGAGATCGCCTACACCCGGCTCAAGCAGGCATTCCGCTCGCGGACGGTCGACAAGACCTACCACGCGCTCGTCCAGGGCCTTCCGGACCCGGTCGTCGGCACGGTCGACGCACCGATCGGACGCCACCCCGGCCACGACTACAAGTTCGCCGTCATGGACAGTGGCAAGGCGGCGGTGACCCATTACGAGGTCATCGAGGCGTTCCGCTCCGCGTCGCTCGTCGAGGTCCACCTCGAGACCGGCCGGACCCACCAGATCCGGGTCCACTTCGCGGCGCTGCACCACCCCTGCTGCGGCGACCTCACCTACGGCGCGGACCCCCGGCTCGCCGCCCGTCTCGGGCTCGATCGCCAGTGGCTGCACGCCGTCGGCCTCGGGTTCGAGCACCCCGGCTCCGGAAAGTGGGTCCGGTTCACCAGCGAGTACCCCACCGACCTGCAGGCCGCCCTCGACCGCATCGCCGCCTGAGTGACCAGCGCCGGGTATGCCGGACGGTGCCGTCCGCCGTCACTGCCATCCGCAGGGGTGACCCTGGCGCCCCGCCCGTCACCCGGCATACCGGTGTGTTGCCCGAAGTCGACCGGCGTGTCGGCGACACTCCTCGCGACACGCCCGAGGCCGGTCGGTGGGCGGGCTTAGACTCGCCCGTGATGTCAGCCCAACCCGCCCCGAGCAGCCGATGAACCCCGACCAGAGCTTTGCGCACCTGCACGTGCACACCGAGTACTCCATGCTCGACGGTGCCGCGCGGATCGACGAGCTGCTCAAGGCGGCCGTCGAGATGGGGATGCCGGCGATCGCGACGACCGACCACGGCTACGTCTTCGGCGCCTACGAGTTCTGGTCCAAGGCCCGCAAGCACGGCATCAAGCCGATCATCGGCGTCGAGGCCTACCTCACGCCGGGCACCCACCGTACCGACAGGACCCGGGTCAAGTTCGGCGACAGCGCCTCGAAGGACGACGTCGGCGGCTCGGGTGCCTACACGCACATGACCCTGCTCGCGCGCACCACAGCGGGCATGCACAACCTCTTCCGGATGAGCTCGCTGGCATCGCTCGAGGGCCACTACTTCAAGCCGCGGATGGACCGGGAGCTGCTCTTGCAGTACGGCGACGGCCTCATCGCGACGACCGGCTGCGTCGGCGGGGAGATCCAGACCCGGCTGCGCCAGGGGCAGTACGCGCAGGCGCGCGCGGCCGCTGCCGAGTTCCAGGACATCTTCGGCCGGGAGAACTACTTCGCCGAGGTCATGGACCACGGCCTGCCCATCGAGCGCCAGACCCAGAAGGAGCTGCTGCGGCTGGCCGCCGACCTCCAGCTGCCGCTGCTCGCGACCAATGACCTGCACTACACGAAGGCCGTCGACGCCAAGGCGCACGCGGCCCTGCTCTGCGTCCAGTCCGGCTCGACGATGATGGACCCGGGCCGCTTCAAGTTCGACGCCGACGAGTTCTACCTCAAGAGCCCGGAGCAGATGCGCCACCTGTGGCGCGAGCTGCCGCAGGCCTGCGACAACACGCTGCTGGTGGCGGAGCGCTGCGACGTGACGTTCGTCGAGGGCGAGGGGCGCTACATGCCCCAGTTCCCGTGCCCCGAGGGCGAGACCGAGACCTCGTGGTTCGTCAAGGAGGTCGAGCGCGGCCTGCACGAGCGCTACCCGGAGGGGATCTCCGACGCCGTGCGCACCCAGGCGGACTACGAGACGGAGGTCATCGTCTCGAAGGGGTATGCCGGGTACTTCCTCGTCGTCGCCGACTTCATCGGGTGGGCCAAGGAGCACGGCATCCGGGTCGGTCCGGGCCGAGGTTCGGGCGCCGGCTCCATGTGCGCCTACGTCATGAAGATCACCGACCTCGACCCCCTCCAGCACGGGCTGATCTTTGAGCGCTTCCTCAACCCCGAACGCGCCTCGATGCCCGACTTCGACATCGACTTCGACGAGCGTCGCCGCGGCGAGGTGATCCGCTACGTCACCCAGAAGTACGGCGAGGAGCGGGTCGCGCAG
Source organism: Lapillicoccus sp. (assembly GCF_046595215.1). Taxonomy (NCBI): domain Bacteria; kingdom Bacillati; phylum Actinomycetota; class Actinomycetes; order Micrococcales; family Intrasporangiaceae; genus Lapillicoccus; species Lapillicoccus sp. The sequence goes on from NZ_JBKJPP010000021.1 coordinate 31,765, forward strand.
ATCGTCACCTACGGCACGATCAAGGCCAAGCAGGCCGTCAAGGACGCGGCGCGCGTGCTGGGCCACCCCTTCGCCATGGGCGAGAAGCTCACCAAGGCCATGCCGCCCGCGATCATGGGCAAGGACATCCCCCTGACGGGCATCTTCGACGAGGCGCACCCGCGCTACGGCGAGGCGAGCGACTTCCGTGCCGTCCACGACGAGGACCCGCAGGCGCAGGAGGTCGTCGCCACCGCGCTCGGCCTCGAGGGTCTCAAGCGCCAGTGGGGGGTCCACGCCGCCGGCGTCATCATGTCGAGCGAGCCGCTGGCCGACCTCATCCCGATCATGCGCCGCGAGCAGGACGGCCAGATCATCACCCAGTTCGACTACCCGAGCTGCGAGACGCTCGGCCTGGTCAAGATGGACTTCCTCGGCCTGCGCAACCTCACCATCCTCGACGACGCCCTCGTCAACGTGCAGACGAACCGGTCCGAGGAGGTCGACCTCGACGCGCTGAGCAAGACCCTCGACGACCCGCTGACCTTCGAGCTGCTCGGGCGCGGCGACACCCTCGGCGTCTTCCAGTTCGACGGCGGTCCGATGCGGGCCCTGCTGCGGCTGATGAAGCCCGACACCTTCGAGGACATCTCCGCCGTCGGCGCGCTCTACCGCCCCGGCCCGATGGGCGCCAACAGCCACACGAACTACGCCCTGCGCAAGAACGGCCAGCAGGAGGTGAGCTACCTCCACCCCGAGCTCGCCGCGGCCCTCGAGCCGATCCTCGGGACGACCCACGGCCTGATCGTCTACCAGGAGCAGGTCATCCTGATCGCCCAACAGCTGGCGGGCTACTCCCTCGGCAAGGCCGACCTGCTGCGCAAGGCGATGGGCAAGAAGAAGCGCGAGGTGCTCGACGCGGAGTTCGTCGGCTTCGAGGCCGGCATGCTGGAGCGCGGCTTCTCACCGGCGTCGATCACGGCCCTCTGGGACGTCCTCGTCCCGTTCTCGGACTACGCGTTCAACAAGGCCCACAGCGCGGCATACGGGCTGGTGTCCTACTGGACGGCCTACCTCAAGGCGCACTACCCGGCCGAGTACATGGCCGCCCTGCTGACGTCGACGCAGTCCGACAAGGACAAGTCGGCGATCTACCTCAACGAGTGCCGCCGGATGAAGATCCAGGTGCTGCCCCCGGACGTCAACGAGTCCGCCCACGACTTCACCCCCGTGGGCACCGACGTGCGCTTCGGCCTGACGGCCGTGCGCAACGTCGGCGCCCACGTCGTCGACGGCATCGTGGCCGGCCGGGAGGAGAAGGGCCGCTATGCGGACTTCGCCGACTTCCTCGACAAGGTCCCGCTGCACGTCTGCAACAAACGCGTCATCGAGTCTCTGGTCAAGGCGGGTGCCTTCGACGAGATGAAGCACAAGCGGCGGGCCCTGGTCGCGGTCCACGAGGGCGCCGTCGACCAGTACGTCGACATCAAGCGCAACGAGGCGATCGGCCAGGACTCCCTCTTCGGGGGGCTCGACGACGCGGACGGCGGCTTCGGCGTCAGCGTGTCCCTGCCCGACATCGACGAGTGGGACAAGATGACGCTGCTCGGCCACGAGCGCGACATGCTCGGCCTCTACGTCTCGGACCACCCCCTGCTCGGCCTCGAGCACGTGCTCCAGCGCGGGGCGGACCTGTCGATCGGCCAGCTGATGCTCGACGAGGAGCGGGCCGACGGCTCGACGGTCACCGTCAGCGGGCTGGTCACCGCGGTCCAGCGCAAGATCACCAAGAAGGGCGACGCCTGGGCGATGATCACGCTGGAGGACCTCGATGGCGCGATCGAGGTGCTGCTGTTCCCCAGCTCCTACCAGCTGGCCAGCCCGCACCTGGTGCAGGACGCGATCCTCACGGTGCGCGGCCGGCTGTCGCGCAGCAAGGACCAGCCCGAGCTGCACGGCCAGGAGGTCAGCGTCCCCGACCTGGACGACGGCCCGGCCGGTCCGGTGGTCATCTCGATGCCCTCGACGCGCTGCACCGGCCCGGTGGTCGAGCAGCTGCGTGACGTCCTGGGCACGCACCCCGGGATGACCGAGGTACGCCTGCGCCTGCTGACCCGCGACGCCACGACCGTGATGCGCCTCGACGACCGGCTCCGCGTGACGCCGAGCTCCGCGCTCTTCGCCGACCTCAAGGCGCTGCTCGGTCCGGGGTGCCTGACCGGATGAGTGGCACCGTGCGGCGCCCGCTGGCGGTGCTGGTGGGCCTCGTGCTCGCCGGGGCCCTGCTCGGGGTCCTCTGGTCCGAGCTGGTCTGGACCCCTCCGCCAGGCACGGTGCAGGGCGGGCAGTGGTTCCCCCTGGACGAGCGCGCGCTGTCCCAGCAGACGGGGGGCACGAGCTCGTACGTCCTGGTGGCCGCGGCCGGTGGCCTGGTGCTGGGCGTGCTCGCAGCCATGGCCGGCACCCGGCGCGAGCTGGTGACCCTGGCTGCGGTGCTGGTCGGCGGCGCCCTGGCGGCCTACGTCATGTGGCAGGTCGGCACCTGGCTCGGCCCCGCGGACCCGGCGGCCGTGGCGGCGGGAGAGCCCGACGGGACCAGCGTCCCGGGCGCGCTGGTCGTCGAGGGCGCCACCCCGTTCCTGGCCCTGCCCACCGCGGCGCTGGCCGGGCTGGCCGCGGTGTTCTTCCTCTCGCCCGCGGCCGGTCGCAGCGAGAGCGCTCCGCGGACGCCCGCGGCTTAGTAGCCTGTCGAGCACCTGCACGCCGGGCCCGCACGGGCACGCGCGTGCCACCCGCCACCTCACCGCCCGGGAGCACCTCGTGTCCAGCACCACGCCGTCAGACAACCCCACCCCGTCGCACGGCGGCGAGACGCTCGAGCAGGGCGCGGGCAGCCCGGTGGGACCGACGCGGCGCACGGGCGGAGGCCGCAAGAAGCTGGCCGTCCTCGGCGTCGGAGGCATCGCCGTGCTGGCCCTCGCCGGTGGCGGCACCTGGGCCGCGATGAGCTTCTTCGGCACCGGTGACCAGGCCGCCCAGGCACTGCCCGCGAGCACGGTCGGCTACCTGTCGGTCGACCTGGACCCCAGCGGGGAGCAGAAGCTCGAGGCGCTGCGCACGCTGGAGAAGTTCCCCGCGTTCACCGAGCAGGTCGACATCGACTCCGAGGACGACCTGCGGCGCGTGATCGGCGAGGAGCTCCTCTCCGAGAGCGACTGCGACCTCGACTACGGCGACGACGTCGCCCCCTGGATCGGCGAGCGGTTCGCGGTCGCGGCCGTCGACCTCGGCGAGGACACCCCGTCACCGGTCGTGGTCATGCAGGTCACCGACGCCGGCGCGGCCGAGGAGGCCCTCGGGTCCGCGGTCGAGGACTGCGCCGCGGGCGAGGGCGGCTTCACCGTCGCCGGCGACTGGGTGCTGCTGGCCGAGAGCGACGACGTCGCCGAGGAGGTCGCCGCTCAGGCCGGCGAGTCCTCCCTGGCCGACGACGAGGACTTCGTGCGGTGGACCGACGAGGCCGGTGACCCGGGCATCATCTCGGGCTACGTCGCCCCCGAGGCCGGCGCCCTGCTGGCGAAGCTGGCCGAGGAGGGCGGCGCCGGGGCCTTCCCGACCGACCCGCTGGCCGACCCCGGTGTCGCCGAGGGCGCGGTGGACGAGGCCACCGCCTCCACCACGGTCCCCGGTGTGCCGCCCCAGGTCACCGAGGCGCTCGCCGACTTCGAGGGCGCCGCGATGACCGTCCGCTTCGCCGACGGCGCGGTCGAGGTCGAGACCGCGCTCGACAGCGGCGCCTCCGCCGCGGCCGAGGTGTTCGTCAGCGACCAGGGCGCGGCCGCCATGGGTTCGCTGCCCGAGGACACGGTCGCCGCCTTCGGGCTGGGCTTCGAGGACGGCTGGGTCGAGCAGGCGATCACCTATGCCGACGAGGTGCTCTCCGACGGAGGCAGCACCGTCAGCGACCAGCTCGACGAGGTGGAGGCGGCCACCGGCCTGACCCTGCCCCAGGACGTGGAGACCCTCTTCGGCGACTCCGCCACCGTCGCGCTCGGCAGCGGGGCCGACCTCGCCTCCGTCTTCGCCAGCGAGGACCTCTCCGCGCTGCCGGTGGCGGTCAAGGTGCAGGGCGAGCCCGAGGAGATCGAGAAGGTCCTCGAGAAGCTGCGCACCGCCGTGGGCGGTGACCCGGCGGCCGAGGCCTTCCTGGCCAGCGACGCCGAGGGCGACGCCCTGGTGGTCGGCCCCAACGAGGACTTCCGCGCCGCGGTGGTCGGGGACGGTGGCCTGGGTGGCTCGGAGGTCTTCGAGGACGTCGTCGCCGAGGCCGACCGGGCCGGGGTCGTGCTCTTCGTGAACTTCGACGGCCTCGAGGACGTCGCCGACGAGCTCGCCGGGGGCGACCCGGCGGTGGTCGAGAACATCGCGCCGCTCGGTGGCCTGGGCATCTCCGGCTGGGCCGACGACCAGGTCTCCCACTCCGTGCTGCGGGTGACCACCGACTGACCGCCCGCCGAGGTGACGCTCGCGACGCGCCGAGGTGACGCTCGCGACGCGCCGAGGTGACGGTTGCGACGCGCCGAGGTGACGGTTGCGGACGTGTTGCGGGGGAGTGGGGTCTCGAGACGCTCGCGGGGGCTCGCTCCTCGACCACCGGCGGTTTGGTTGCGGGGGAGTGGGTCTCGAGACGCTCGCGGGGGCTCGCTCCTCGACCACCGGGCCGGGCTCGCTCCTCGACCACCGGGCCGTGCTCGTTCCTTGACCACCGGGCGCCGCGCGGCGCCTCAGCGCCCGACGGGCGCGACGACCGCGTCGGTGAGCCGGACCAGGTCGGCCGGGGCGAGGCCGACGTCGAGCCCGCGGCGGCCGGCCGAGATGTAGACGTGGTCGTGGTCGAGGGCGGAGGCGTCGACCACGGTGGGCAGCCGGCGTCGCTGGCCCAGCGGGGAGATCCCGCCGCGGACGTACCCGCTGCTGCGCTCCGCGGCGACGGGGTCGGCCATCCGGGCGCGTCCCGCGCCCACCGCCCGGGCGAGCGCCTTCAGGTCCAGCTCACCGGTGACCGGCACCACCGCGACCACGAGCCGGTCGTCGGCCTCGGCCAGCAGGGTCTTGAACACCCGTGCCGGGTCCAGGCCCAGGGCCTGCGCGGCCTCGAGGCCGTAGGACACGGCGCGCGGGTCGTGCTCGTAGGGGTGCAGCGAGTGGTCGACCCCGGCGTCGGTGAGCAGCACCGTCGCCGGGGTTCCCCCGCCCCTACGGCCGGCTCGCGTGCGTGCCACGGGCCTAGTTGGGCGACCAGCGGGTGCGGGCCACGTCGGTGGCCGGCAGCGACGGGATGACGTTCATCGCCTTCAGCTCCGAGCGCAGGAGGTCGGTGACCAGGACGAGACGCTCCGCGGCGTCCTCGGCCTCGAGCAGCGCCTGGCGCTCCGAGAGCGGTAGCGGTGCACAGGCGGCCAGGGTCCACGACAGGTAGGTCGCGTCGCGGGGGAGGGTGCCCTGGTACGGGTCGCTGCGGATCCGCGAGAGCGCCTCGCGGTAGGCGGTGAAGACGGCCCGGGCGCGCACCAGCAGCTCCTCGGCCACCGGGACGGTGCTCTCGGGGCGGTCCTCGACGTGACCCACCGGGAACTCGCCGGTCGTGTCGAGGTGGTGCAGCTCGAAGCGGTCGAGCCCGACCGCCACGACGTCGAAGGTGCCGTCGGGGTGCGGCTCGACGTCGGTGAGCCGGACGCGGCAGCCGACCCGGAACAGCGACTGGGCTCCGTGGTCCCCGACCTCGTAGCCCTCGCGGATGGCCACCGAGCCGAAGACCCGCTCGGCGGGGTCCTCCACGCGCAGCAGGTGGTGGACCAGTGCCCGGTAGCGGTCCTCGAACACGGTCAGGGGCACCTGCAGGCCCGGGAAGACGACCGAGCCCAGCGGGAACATCGGCAGCGTCGGGGGCACGCGGCGAACCTACCGCTGCCGCCCACCCCCGTGGTGCGGCAGGAGCAGCACGCTGTCGCCGAACTCGTGCCAGAGGTAGCCGGCGGCGGTGGCGGCGTCGTAGGCCCGCTGGGCCAGCGCCGCACCGGCGACCGCCTCTACCAGGAGGAGGTGGGAGGCCTGGGGGTCGTGCCAACCGGTGACGAGGCCGTCGACCACGCGGGGCGGCTCGGCCGGGGTGACGACGCGGTGGGTCCATCCCTGCGCCGCGACGACCCGCCCGTCCGGGTCGACCGCCGACTCCAGGGCGCGCGTGACCGTGGTGCCGACCGCCACGACGCGTCCGCCACCGGACCGGGTGGCCCCGACCAGCCGCGCGGTCGGGGCGGGCACGGAGAACCACTCGGGGGCGGGGGCCTCCCCGACCTCCTGCGAGGACAGGCCCGTGTGCAGGGTGATCGGGGCGACGGCGACGCCGCGCAGGACCAGCCGGGTGACCAGCTCGGGGGTGAACGGTCGGCCCGCCGAGGGCATCTCCGCGCTGCCGGGACGCCGGGCGAACACGGTCTGGTAGTCCGGGAGGGCGTAGCGGCGGTCGAGCTGGCCGTAGGCCACCGGCCGGCCGTGCTCGTGCAGGTGGGCGGCGAGGTCGCCGTCGACCTCGGCCCGCCAGAGCCGGGTCGCCTGCTCCCCGGACCCGTCGGCGTACGGCCCGAGGAGCACCAGGCGTGCGCCGCCGGTGCGCACGACGTCGCCCGGGGCCGCGTCCAGGACGGGGCGGGCGGCGTCCGGGGCCGTGCGCAGCTCGACCACGGGCCCGTGGGGTGCCGGACCGGACGCGACGTGCAGGACGACCGGGCCGCGCCCGGCGAGCACGGCGTCGATCTCGGCCGCGATCGTCGCGGAGTCGTTGACCACCAGCAGGTCGCCCGGCGCGAGGTGGTCGGCGAGGTCGCGGAACCGTGCGTGGGTGACGGCCTCCGGCTGCGCCACGAGGAGCCGTACGAGGTCCCGCTCGCCCCCGCGGTGCTCCGCGGGCGCCGGCGCGGTCGCGGCGGCGGACACCGGGAAGCGGGTCGTCGGACGCTCGTCGAGGCGGGTCACCGGGTCGCCCCCGCCCCGGCCGGTGCCGCGAGGTCGTCGGCGCGGTAGCGCCCGCTGGGCGGTCGCTGCTCCAACAGCGCCAGCAACACCGGTACGACGGTGGCGGGGTCCGGCCGGTCGGTGACGTCCTCCCCGGGGAACGCGTCCTGGTGCATCCGGGTCCGCATGTCCCCGGGGTCGACGGCGTAGGCCGCGACCGACTCCTCGATGCCCCAGGTGAGCGTGAGGTGGTCCAGGGCCGCCTTGGTCGCGGCATACCCGCCCCAGCCGGCGTGGTGGTCGGTCACCACGTCCGAGGACAGCGAGAGCAGCACGCCGTCACTGGCGCGCAGGAGGTCCACCAGCAGGCGCGTCAGCGCGTGGGGCGCCGCGGCGTTGACCGCCCAGACCCCGTCGAGGTCGCGGGGGTCGAGGTCGCGCAGGCGCCGCCGCGGCAACGGGCCCAGCGTGCTGGCGTTGTGCACGAGCAGGTCGAGGCGCCCGGCCTCGGTCGCCGCCGCGGCCAGCCGGTCGCGGTGCCCGGCGTCGGCGAGGTCGCCCGGCAGCGCGCGGACCCCGGGGAGGTCGGCGACCGCGGCCAGGGCCGCGGGGTCGCGGCCGTCGGTGACCACCGTCCAGCGGCGCGCGGCCAGGGCGCCCAGGAGGGCCCGGCCGAGGCCGGCGCTGCCGCCGGTGATGAGGGCGACGGGCGGCGGAGCGGGCACGGGGGCGGGTGTGGGCACGGGGACTCCTGGGTCGACGGGGACGGTCCGCCCATCGTGTAAGTTGAAGTCGGCTTGAGGTCAAGGCCGACGACGTGAGGAGGTTCCGTGGACGGTCGCGACGAGCTCACGGTGGGCGAGGTCTGCCGGCGCAGCGGCTTCGCCGCCTCCGCCCTGCGCTACTACGAGGCCCAGGGCCTGGTCGAGGCGGCCAGGACACCGGGCGGCCAGCGCCGCTACCGCCGCAGCGTCCTGCGGCGGCTCGCGTTCGTCCGGGCCGCCACCCACGTGGGGCTGTCGCTGGAGGAAGTGCGCGCCGAGCTCGAGCGGCTGCCCCGGGGGCGTACGCCCACGGCGGCGGACTGGGGCAGGATCAGCGCGTCGTGGCGCGGGCGGCTCGAGGAGCAGATCGAGGCCCTCCGCCGTCTGCGCGACGACCTCGACTCCTGCATCGGCTGCGGGTGCCTGTCGCTGGCGCGGTGCGGCGTGGCCAACCCCGGGGACCGGGCCGCCGGGGCCGACCCGCCGGGTGCGGCGTACCTGCCCGCGCTGCTGCGCCGTCCGGCCCCGACCGCCGGTGCAGCGGGTGGGGCCGGTCGACCGTAGACTCGGGCCCATGATCCGCCGCATCGACCTGCGCAGCGCCACCACGGGCCGCGGGGCCGGCGAGCCGTTCGACTACCGGACCGCCGTGCCGCGCGCCGACTTCGACGTCGAGGCAGCCGTGCCCGCGGTGCACGCCATCTGCGAGGGCGTGCGGACCGGTGGGCTCGAGGCCCTGCTCGACTACTGCGAGCGCTTCGACGGCGTACGCCCCGACGACGTCCGGGTGCCCGCCGGAGCGGCGCAGGCCGCGCTCGACGAGCTCGACCCGGCGATCCGCGCCGGGCTCGAGGAGTCGGTCCGACGGCTGCGGCTGACCTGCGAGGCCGAGCTCGAGCACGACGCCGTGACCGACCTCGGTCCGGGGGCCCGGGTGACCCACCGCATGGTCCCGATGAACCGGGTCGGCCTCTACGTGCCCGGCGGCGTCGCCCCGCTGGTCTCGAGCGTGCTGATGAACGTCGTGCCCGCGCAGGTCGCCGGGGTGCGCTCGATCGCCCTGGCCTCCCCGCCGCAGAAGCAGTTCGGCGGCGGTGTGCACCCCACGATCCTGGCCGCCTGCGCGCTGCTCGGCGTCGACGAGGTCTACACCGTGGGCGGCGCCCAGGCGATCGCGATGTTCGCCTACGGCACCGGGCCCTGCGCCCGGGTCGACTTCGTCACTGGGCCGGGCAACATCTACACCGTCACCGCCAAGCGTCTCCTCAAGGGCGTGGTGGGCATCGACTCCGAGGCCGGCCCCACCGAGATCGGGATCCTGGCCGACGACACCGCGGACGCCGCCTTCGTGGCCGCCGACCTCGTCAGCCAGGCCGAGCACGACCCGCTGGCCTCCGCCGTCCTGGTCACGCCCTCGGTCCGCCTGGCCGACGAGGTCGAGGTCGAGCTGGACAAGCAGGTCTTCGCCACCCGGCACGTCGAGCGCGTCCGCACGGCGCTGTCCGGCGTCCAGTCGGCGATCGTCCTGGTGGACGACCTCGAGCAGGGCCTGGCCGTCGTCGACGCCCACGCCGCGGAGCACCTCGAGATCCAGACCGAGGACGCCTCCGCCTGGGCCGCCCGGGTGACCAACGCCGGCGCGATCTTCGTCGGCCCCCACGCGCCGGTCTCCCTCGGCGACTACTGCGCCGGGTCCAACCACGTCCTGCCCACCGGCGGGTGCGCGTGCCACTCCTCCGGGCTCTCGGTGCGGGCGTTCACCCGCTCCGTCCACGTCGTCGACTACTCCCGCGACGCCCTCGCCGAGGTGGCCGACCACGTGGTCACCCTCGCCGAGGCCGAGGACCTGCCCGGCCACGGGGCCGCCGTGCGCGTCCGCTTCGACCGGTAGGCGGCACCGTGACCTTCCCCCCGATCCGCGAGGAGCTCCGCGGGATCGAGCCCTACGGCGCTCCCCAGCTCGACGTGCCGGTCGCGCTCAACACGAACGAGAACCCGTACGGCCCCTCGGACGCCTGCGCCGACGACGTCGCCGCCGCGGTCCGCGAGGTCACCACCTCGCTCAACCGCTACCCCGACCGTGAGCACGTCGCGCTGCGCACGGCGCTGGCGGCGTACCTCTCGCGCGACACCCTGCCCACGCGGGGCTTCGAGATCGGTGTCGAGCAGGTGTGGGCGGCCAACGGCTCCAACGAGGTCATGCTCCAGCTGCTGCAGGCCTTCGGCGGCCCGGGTCGCCGGGCGCTCAGCTTCGCCCCGACGTACTCGATGTACCCCGAGTACGCCCGCGACACCTCGACCGAGTGGGTCCAGGGGCACCGGGCCGCGGACTTCACCCTCGACCTCGACCGCGCCCGGGCGACCGTCGAGCGCGAGCGGCCCTCGGTGGTGCTGCTGCCGAGCCCGAACAACCCCACCGGCACGGCCCTGCCGCCGCAGGCCGTCGGCATGCTCTGCGAGGCAGCCGGCGACGGCCTGGTCGTGGTCGACGAGGCCTACACGGAGTTCCGGCGTGCCGGGACCCCCAGCGCCCTCGAGCTGCTCCCCGAGCACCGCAACCTCGTGGTCACCCGGACCATGAGCAAGGCCTTCGCGCTGGCCGGCGGCCGGGTGGGCTACCTCGCCGCCGACCCGGCCATCGGCGACGCGATCCGGGTGGTGCGGCTGCCGTACCACCTCTCCGCGGTCACCCAGGCCGTCGCGCTGGCCGCGCTGCGCCACGCCCCGGAGCTGCTCGGCCGGGTCGACGACCTGCGCCGCGAGCGCGACGAGTGCGTCGCGTGGTTGCGCGGGAACGGCCTCGCCGTGGCCGACAGCGACGCCAACTTCGTCCTGTTCGGCACCTTCGCCGACCGTCACGCCGTCTGGCAGGACCTCGTCGACCAGGGCGTGCTGATCCGCGAGACCGGCCCCGACGGCTGGCTGCGCGTGTCCATCGGCACCCCCGACGAGATGGCGGTCTTCCGCACCGCGCTGATCGCCGCGCTGGGCCGCCACCCGACCACCAGCAGCACCCACCGCAGCACGACCAGCACCGACCAGGGAGTCCCGGCATGAGCAGGACCGCGCGCCTCGAGCGCCAGACCAGCGAGTCGAAGGTGCTCGTCGAGGTCGACCTCGACGGC
>NZ_JBKJPP010000063.1:0-11387 GCF_046595215.1 Lapillicoccus sp.
GAGCACGCGGAGAGACACTTCCGGACGCAGGGGCACCCGGTGATGCGCAGCTTCGAACCGGGCGAGGCCTGGCGCTGGTGCTACGTGGACGAGATCCTCGGCTGAGTCCAGCTGCGCCACCGTGCCCGATCCACCCCCGGGCCCCCTCGTGTTGCGGCCGGCGCCGCCCGCCCGCTTCACGTGTTGCGGCCGGCGCCGCGAATCCCGCCCCTTGTCGACCCCATGCGCGGCCCAAGCCGCAACACGTGGGGTCGGGGAGACGTGGGGTCGGGGAGTGACGTGGGGTACTACGACCAACGTCCCATTGCGCTCCTCACTGGTCGAGACGATGCTCGGGCCGTCCAGGAACCCCGGCCTGGCAGCCCTTCCTGGGCGGCACGCTCCTTCCGGGTGCCGCTGGCGTGCACGAGGCGCCGTGGCCTGGAGGCAGTCATGAACGGTCGACGTCGGATCCTTGCTTCGGTGGTGGTGATCGTGGCGCTGCTCCTGGGTTCAGCCGGCGCTGCGCAGGCAGCCGTCACCGTGACGCGCGCGTCGGTCAGCGGCACCACGCTGAGGCTCGAAGGCCGTGCGGCTGCGAGCCGCCCGATCACCGTGGACGGCGTGCGGATGGCGACGAGCAGCAGCTCGGGGAGCTTCAAGATCGACCGCTCCGGCTATGTGCCGCCAGCCGACTGCACCGTGGACGTGAACGACGGATCTGCGGCAGCGGTCACCGTGACATTGTCCGGGTGCACGGTGGCCCCGCCGTCTGCCGCCCCACCGCTGACCTCGGTGGCACTGAGCCCTACCGCGCTGAGCGAGGTCGGCTCCCTTGCCGTGGGTGAGGTCCTGCTCGCCGGCGCGGCGACCTCGCCGGTCACTGTCGCACTCTCCAGCAGCCACCCGGGCACCGCCCCGGTCAGCGTTCCGTCCGTCACGGTCGCCGCCGGCTCCACCCAGGCGGTGTTCACGGTGGCCTACACGACAGCAGTGACGACGCAGACGTCCGTGACGATCAGTGCCTCTGCCGGCGGGGTCACGAAGACGACCCTGCTGACCATCAACCCCCCTCCGGCCTTCGCCTTCCTCACTCCGTCCACCACGCTGGGCCCGGGCTTCGTCGGCACGAGCTTCGTGGACACGGCGTCCGGGACGACGATCAGCGTCACCGGTCGCGTCGGCTGCATCGGCTTCGACGTCGTCGCAGGCCAGCTCCCCGACGGCTTGTTCCTCCTCGACCCCAACCAGGGCGCCACCTCGTGCAAGCTGCCGGCGATCGCGGTCTCGGGCGTGCCGACCACCGTGCAGACGAGCACGTTCACCCTCCGCGCGACGGACGCCGCGAACGGTGCTCAGGCGACCACCGTCGTCACCATCACGATCAACCCGGCGCTGGGACTCACGATCACGCCCCAGCTGCCCTGGTCGCCCGTCGTGGGAGCCTTCTCCAACCTGTGGGTCACCGGCAGCGGCGGCGTCATCCCCTACACCTGGGTGAGGACCGCGGGCCTGCTGCCGCCGGGGATGTCGCTCGTCCAGGACAACCCCAGCGGGCCCCTGGTGCGTGTCACCGGCACCCCGAGCACCGCCGGGACGTTCAGCTTCACGCTGCGCCTGACGGATGCCCAAGGCTCAACGGGCGTCCAGGCCTTCACCGTCACGGTGGCGCCCCTCTGACCCTGTCCCGGGGCGACTGCGAGGACGGACGTGGCACCGCCTGACGACCGAACTAGGCTTGCACCATGACTGGCCGCGTCCCCCTCGTCCTCGCCTCCGCCTCGCCCGCGCGACTGGCCACGCTGCGCAGCGCCGGCATCGAGCCGACCGTCGTCGTCAGCGACGTCGACGAGGTCGCCGTGCTCCGTGCGGCGCAGGACCGGCTCGGCGAGCTCGCACCGGCCGATGTCGCCCTCCTGCTGGCCCGGGCCAAGTGCGAGGCCGTCGCTGCCGGACAGCCCGACGCCGTCGTCATCGGCTGCGACTCGGTGCTCGAGCTCGACGGCACGATCCACGGCAAGCCCGCCGACGCCGCCGAGGCGGTCGCCCGCTGGGAGCGGATGAGCGGCCGCTTCGGCATCCTGCACACCGGCCACTGGCTGCGCGACGAGCGCGACGACGCCGCCGGTGGCTCCGGGGCGACCCTCGGCGCGACCGCCTCCACGACGGTCCACTTCGCCACCCTGAGCGGCGACGAGATCGAGGCCTACGTCGCAACCGGCGAGCCGCTCCAGGTCGCCGGGGCCTTTACCGTCGACGGGCTCGGCGGCGCCTTCGTGACGCGGATCGAGGGCGACCACCACAACGTCGTCGGCCTGTCCCTGCCGCTGCTCCGGGACCTGATGACGCAGGTCGGCGTCGGCTGGTTCGACGTGGCGAGCAGCGCAGCTGGGGCTCAGGGGAAGTAGATCGGCCCGTCGAGGTGGCTGACGATGAGGTAGTTCTGGATCCACCACACCTGTTGAGCCAGGCCCAGGACCACCACCCCCGCCAGCCCGAGCATCTTCCACCGACGCCACGGCTTCAACCGCAGGAACCACGCGATGAACAAGGTGAACGGGAACGCGAGGATCGCATAGCGCAGCCGTGACGGTCCGGTGTTGGTGACGAGCAGCTGGTATGCCGGGTAGGCGCCGGCCCATCCCCAGATCTCCGGCCCCCAGCGCCACGTCCGGTGGGTGAGCATGAACCAGGTGAAGGTCGCGACGACCCCGATCCCGAAGAGCGCCCCGACCCAGCCGTAGGCGAACGTCAGGTAGTTCCACCACGTGCCGATCTTCAGCTCGCTCCCGATCCGCCAGGCCTGCATGGTCTGGCCGTAGCCGTCGGGCGTGCGGGTGACGAGGCCGATGACCGCCGGCCACAGCCCGGCCAGCGCCACCGACCCGACCGCCAGTGCCCCGAGGTGGATCCGGTCGCGCCGACCGAAGGCGTCGCCCTCGGTGCGCCGGCGGACGATGGCATGCGCGATGATCACCGGGGCCATCGCCATCACGACGTTGCGGCTCAGGGCCAGCAGCACCAGGGCCACGGCCACCCACCAGTAGCGGCGGGCCCGGACGAGGATGAGGGTGGTGACGACGAGCAGGATCGTCAGCGACTCGGTGTAGGTCGTCTGGAAGATCGGGGCCGAGATGAAGGTGCAGAGGCCGACGACCGCGACGACCGCCTCCCAGCGCCCGACCGCCTCGTCCACGAGCCGGAAGAGCAGGACCATGGCGACGGCGCCCAGGAGTGTCGCCAGGACGGCGCCGACGACGTAGAAGTCCAGCCCGGTGAGGCGCATCAGCACCCCGACCGTCATGGGGAAGAGTGGGAAGAACGCCCACGGGTTCATGTCGACGGTGCCCTCGTCGGTCAGGGGCAGCGTCGTCGGGTAGCCGTATGTGGCGATCTGCTGGTACCACTGCCCGTCCCAGTTGCCCATGACCACCCAGTAGCCGGGGGCCTTGTCCGTGGGGAACATGATCCGCAGGATCCCGTTCGGCGCCGGGAGGGCGATCTGGGAACGCTGCGCGATGAGCACGACGACGACCGTGAAGAGGCGCGTCGCGGCATACACCGCCAGCGGGAACCAGAGTTCGAAGCGTCGCCACCAGATCGGGCGGGTCGACGCGGCGAGGTCGGTCTCGGCGGTGGCGACTGCAGAGATGGGGACCCCTCGGGTTGGCGCGGACGTGGCAGCCCAGAATACCCGGGTCAGACCGGCGGGACCGACCTGCGCCGCTCGCTGAAGGCGCGGTCCCGGCGGGCGGCATAGCGCAGCCGGTGGAGCAGCTCGGCCCGCAGCTCGTCGGCCTCGATGATCCCGTCGAGGACGAGATCGGCGGCGAGACGCTCGAGGTCGACGTCCGCCTCGTAGTCCCGGCGCCGTTCGGCGATGAACTCGTCGCGGGCCGCCACGCCCCGGGTGGCCTCGATCTCGGCGATGGTGTTGGCATAGACCGCGTTGACCGCGGCCTCGGGACCCATCACCGCGATCCGGGCGGTGGGCAGGGCAAGGGTCGCGTCGGGCATGAACCCCGGCCCGCCCATCGCGTAGAGCCCGGCGCCGTAGGCCTTGCGGACGATGACGCAGAACTGCGGCACCGTCGCCTCGGCCACGGCCGACACCATCTTGGCGCCGTGGCGAATGATGCCACCGCGCTCGACCTCGGAACCGATCATGAAGCCCGGCACGTCGGCGAGGTAGACCAGCGGGATCGAGAACGCGTCGCAGAGCCAGATGAACCGGGCCGCCTTGTCGGCGCTGTCGGCGAAGAGGACGCCGCCCTTGACGGCGGAGTTGTTCGCGACGACGCCGACGCTCTCGCCGCCCAACCGGCCGAAGCCGATGACGAGCTCGGCCGCGAACAGCGGCTTGATCTCGAAGAAGGACTCCTCGTCGAGGAGGCCGTCGATGACCTCGTGGACGTCGAAGGGCACGGACTCGCGCTCCGGCACGGTATGCCGGGTGAGCGGCGCCGTCGGCTCCTCCACGCTGTAGCTGGGCGGCTTCTCGCGCCAGCTGCCCGGCACGTAGGAGAAGTAGAGCTTGGCGAGCTCGATGGCCTCCACGTCGTCCTCGACGAGCAGGTCGCCGCACCCGGAGACGGTGCAGTGCATCCGGGCACCGCCCATCTCCTCGAGCGACACCTTCTCTCCGATGACCATCTCCGCCATCCGCGGGCTGCCGAGATACATCGACGCGTTGCCCTCGACCATGATGACGATGTCGGTGAAGCTCGGGATGTAGGCCCCGCCGGCCGCGCTCGGCCCGAACAGGCAGCAGATCTGCGGGACCTTGCCGGAGAGCGCGACCTGGTTGTGGAAGATGTGCCCCGCACCGCGGCGGCCGGGGAACATCTCGACCTGGTCGGTGATCCGGGCGCCGGCCGAGTCGACGAACCAGAAGATCGGCAGCTCCTCGCGCAGCGCCATCTCGGTGGCCCGGACCATCTTCTCGACGGTGCGCGCCCCCCACGACCCCGCCTTGACGGTCGGGTCGTTGGCGATGACGATCGCCGCGCGGCCGTCGACCGTGCCGCGCCCGGTCACGACGCCGTCCGCGGGGAGCCCGACCGCGGTCGCGTTGGCGTAGCGACCGTCCTCGACGAAGGACGCCTCGTCGAAGAGCAGCCCGATCCGGTCGCGGACGGCGATCTTGCCCTGCGCGTCGAGCTTGGCCCTCGCCTTGGCGGGCGCCTCCGCCGAGGCCGCGTATGCCGCGGCGAGACGGGTCCGGACGTCGGCGACCCGGGGGTCACCGTCCGCGGCGACGTCGGGCTCGGGCGTCATGCGGGCAGGCCCAGGCCCCGGGCGATGAGCATCCGCTGGACCTCCGAGGTGCCCTCGCCGATCTCGAGGATCTTGGCGTCCCGGAAGAAGCGGGCCACGGGGTATTCCTCCATGAAGCCGTTGCCGCCGAAGACCTGCGTCGCGATCCGGGTCGCCGCGCCGGCCGCCTCGGTGGAGTAGAGCTTGGCGATGGCGGCTGCCTGCTTGACCTGCGCGACCGAACGGCGCCCGAGGTGCAGCTCGTCCTTGAGCCACGCGGCCTTGTAGGTCAGCATCCGGGCGGCCTCGACCATCACGGCCAGGTCGGCGATCTGGAAGGAGATCCCCTGGTTGGCGCCGATCGGGCGCCCGAACGCGACCCGGGTCCTGGCGTAGTCGGTGGACAGCTCGAGGCAGGCCTGGGCGCAGCCGACCGCCAGCGCGCTGATCGCGATCCGGCCGTCGTCGAGGGTCTTCAGGAACTGCTTGAAGCCCTCACCCTCGGCGCCGAGGAGGTGGTCGGCGGGGACGCGGCAGTCCTCGAAGGTCAGCCCGTGGGTGTCGGAGACGTGCCAGCCCAGCTTGCGATAGGGCGGCTCGACCACCAGTCCCGGGGTGCCGGAGGGGATCATGATGGCCGAGATCTGCGGCGTGCCGTCCTGTCTGGACCCGGTGCGGGCGGTGACGGTGACGACCGACGTGATGTCGGTGCCAGAGTTGGTGATGAACGCCTTGGCGCCGTTCACGACCCACTGCTCGCCCTCGCGGACGGCCCGGGTGCGGGTGGCCCCGGCGTCGGAGCCGGCCTCCGGCTCGGTCAGGCCGAAGCCCGCGAGCGCCCGCCCCGCGACGAGGTCGGGCAGGAACCGCTGCTTCTGCTCCGCGGTGCCGTAGGTCAGGATCGGGTTGATCCCGAGCCCCACGCCGGCCGAGAGCGTGATACCGATCGACTGGTCGACCCGGCCCAGCTCCTCGATCGCGACGACGAGGCTCATGAAGTCGGCGTCAGCTCCGCCGTACTCCTCCGGCACCACGAGCCCGAAGAGACCCAGAGCGCCCATCTTCGGGACGAGGTCCGTCGGGAAGTGGGCGTCTCGGTCCCACTCGGCGATGTGCGGCGCCACCTCGGCCTCGGCGAACTCCCGCACCACCGCACGGAAGTCCTCGTGCTCCTTGCTCAGCTCGAACATCGGTGTCCTACCCTTCGTGACGGGCCCAGCACCCGGGCGCGAGGGTCACCCGCGGGGCACACGGCATACTTGACGTTGACGTCAACGTAAAGCACAATCGGCCTCATGACAAGTCTGAGGACGGCGCCGCGGCAGACCTGGACGATCGCGCAGGTCGCGGACGAGTTCGGCGTCACCCACCGCACGGTCCGCCACTACGAGGACCTCCACCTGATCTCTCCCGAGCGGCAGGGGACGCAGCGGCTCTTCCACCGCCGCGACCGGACCCGGCTGGGCCTGATCCTGCGCGGCAAGCGGCTCGGCTTCCCGCTCGAGGAGATCCGCACGATCATCGACCTCTACGACGTGCCGCGGGGGCGCTCCTCCCAGCTCGAGTACGTGCTCGGCCAGATCGACGCGCGCCGCGCGGATCTCGAGCAGCGCCGGCGCGACCTGGACGACGCCCTGAGCGAGCTCGACCGCTTCGAACAGTCCTGCCGCACCGACCTCGACAGGCTTCGCGGACCGACTCGCTCACTGGACCCAGAGCTGGGAAAGGAGCGCCCCGGTACCGAAGGCGGCCTGGACGTTCCCGGTCCGCTGGGAGACGATCTGGGCCCCCCGTCGGTTGCCGAGGGCGACGACGGACGCGTCGTCGGTCACCATCTTGTCGACTCCGGCCCATGCTGAGAGCGCGGCGGACGGGTCGCTCGCCTCGAGGGCGTGAGCCCGCCGGGCCGCGGCGTCGATGGTCGGGTTGCAGTAGCCGGTGAAGGACAGGCCACCGCAGGCGAACAGGTCGTAGAACGTCGAGGCCCGGGGGTAGTCGGCGAGCCAACCGGACGAGGTGAAGATCTGGTAGCTGGGGAAGTCTCGGACGGTCGGCAGGGGTGCCACCGCCACGGTGTAGCCCAGGCCTCTCAGCACCTCGGCGAAGTACGCCGGGAAGCGGGACCAGAGGCCCTCCCCCGGAAGTGCGAACATGGTGATCGGCGTGGCCGTCGTCGCCGAGTCCTTGACGAGCTGCTTGGCCATGCCGACATCAGCCCCGCTGTATGGGCCTTCGGCCGGCCCGACCTGGTAGGGGCAGTACGGTCGGTAGGCGGGAAAGTTCGGCGGCAGCATCTGGCACGTCGCCGAGGCCAGGCTGGAGTCGGGCCCATAGAGCTCCACCAGCCTGCGTCGGTCGACGGCGAAGTTGAGCGCCCTCCGCACCCGGATGTCGTCAAAGGGCGCAACCCGGGGGTTGAGGTAGACGAAGTCGGTGTTGAACTGCTCGTACCGGTGCACCAAGGTCGGATGGCTGCTGACCACTGCGGCAAGGCTGCCAAGAATGGGCGTCCCGTCAGCCGCGCCTGAGACGACGTCAGCCACCGCCGCCTCGGGCGTCGCCGCCGTTCGGAAGACGATGCTGTCGGGATAGCCGTCGGGCTGGGCGGAGGACGACCACTGCTGGAAGTACGGGTTGCGACTGAGGGTCACCCCGGTGGACGTGGCTTGGCTGATGACGTAGGGCCCGGTGCTCGGAGCGGGACTGAGGGCCAGGTCGCGCAGGGGGGTCCCCGGCGGGGTGGCGACGACGAAGAACGCCAGCTTGTCGAGGAGCTCGGGATCCGGCTCCGTGAGCCGGATGGTCAACCGGCCCGACTCGTCGTCCGCGGAGACACCCCTGGAGAGGTCGCAGAGGTTGGGGAAGTCCGGATCCTCGATGCACCGCTGCGCCCCGACGACGGCACGGAAGAAGTCCGGCCGGCCGCCCCGGTCCAGCAGCGCCCGTTTGAAGCCTCGGGCAAGGTCGGATGCCACCACCGTCGCACCGGACGAGTAGCGCACCCCACGGCGGACCGTGAACACGTAGGTCAAGCCGCCGTCGGTCGGGTGGGGCAGCGTGGTGGCCAGATCCGGGACAAGTGTTCGTGACCCCCGCCCGCCGGCGGCCCGGAAGGTGACGAGGCCGTCGTAGACCGCACGATTGAGCTGGAGCGATTGTGGGTCGTACGCTCCCGCGGGATCGAGGCTCGTGAGCTTCCCGAACTCCGGGGGCGCGGTCCAGGTCAGGGTCCCCCCTCTGTGGATGCCGCTCGAGTACCCTCCGGCGGCTGCCCACACCTGGTCGCCCACGCGCGCCAGCGCCCGCGGGGCACTCTCGAGCGGGAGCCTCGTCTCGGCGCCGGTCGCCAGCTGGATCCGCGAGACGCTCCCCCCGAAGGCGTTGCTCACCCACACCTCGCCGCCGGTGGCGACCACGTTTGTCGGTCCGTCGCCGACCACGACCCGTGAGACGACGGAGGTCGCTCGCGAGATCCTCGAGACGGACTGGGAGAGTTCGTTGGCTACCCAGATGTCCGCGGGGGTGACGGCGATCCCCGACGGACCGGCGTCCACGAGGAACTCCTGCGTGATCGTGCCCTTCATCGTGTCCAGCTGGCTCACCGAGCCGCTGCGACCGTTGGACACCCACAGGGTCGTGCCCTCGAGCGCCAGTCCGTCCGGCCCGTCGCCGACGGGCACCGCCTTGGCCACCCGGCGAGTCCTCGGGTCGATGTGCTGCACCGCGTTGTCCCCGCTGTTGGCCACCCACACCCCGTCCGGCCCGGCGACCACCGCCGCCGGCTCGATGCCGACTTCGATCTTGTCGACGACGGTGTTGCTGTCGATGTTGATCCGCGTCAGCGTGGAGTCGCCAGCCACGACCCACACGTCGGCTCCGTACGCCGCGACAGCCTGGGGTTCGTGGCCGACACCACCCACGGTCTGGACGACACGGTGCGTCTCGGGATCGATCCGGACCACCTGTCCCTGAGACTGGTTGACCACCCACACGTCGCCGCCCCCTTCGGTCATCGCCACCGGGCTCCACCCGAGGTTGACGGCGGGACCGTCCAACCCCCCCTCGGTCAGGACCCCGGCACTGTTGGGCGGCAACGCGGTGATCCGACCCGACCGGGCGATCCAGGACGTTCCGCCCGCCAGCAGCGCCGCGAAGACGCCGATGACCGAGACAACGGCCACCCGCCGTTGGCCGCGAAGGGTTCGCCGGGGGCGGTCGGTCGGTGGGGGGTCCGGGGGGGACGTCGCCGAGAGGGGGCTCGACGGCGTGAGGCCGTCGTCATCCGCTCCCGGGGGGGTGTCCACCGGTCGTGCGCGTGGCTCGCTCGTTTGCCGCGCGAGCAGCTCCGGGTCCTGCCTGAGGATCCGCTCGTGGAGGGTCCTCAGCTCGTCGCCCGGCGCCACGCCGAGCTCCTCGTCGAGCAGGCCACGCACCTGCCGATAGGCATCGAGGGCCTCGGACTGTCGCCCCGAGCGGTAGAGCGCGAGCATGCGTTGGGCCTGAAAGCCCTCCCGCAACGGGTGCTCACTGACGAGCCTACCGAGCTCCGCCTCGAGCTCGTCGTGTCGCCCGCAGAGGAGCTCGGCGTCGACCCACGCCGCGGTCGCGGAGAGCCTCAGTTCTGACAGCCGAGCAGCCACGGGCGCCACGAACCCGAGGTCGTCGAGGTCCGAGAGGACCTCGCCCCGCCAGAGCGCCAGGGCGTCGGACAGGATGCCTGCGGCAGCCGCGCCGTCCCCGGCCGCGAGCGCCTGGCGACCCCGCCCGACGGCCTCCTCGAACCGGAGCGCGTCGAGCGAGCCGTCGGGCGGGTCCAACCGGTAGCCGTTGCCGGTGGTGACGAGGACGGTGCCCGGAGCTCCCTTCGCCCGCGTCGGCTCGAGGGCCTCACGCAGGTGGAAGACGTAGGTCTGGACGGTGGCGGTGCCGCCGTTGGGCACGTGCTCCGCCCAGACGGCGTCGACGATCCGGTCCAGGGAGACAGCGACGGCGGGCTCGACGAGGAGCCGGGCGAGGACGGCCCGCTGCCGCCTGCCCCCCAGCGCCACGGTCTGCCCGTCCCTGAGGACCTCCAACGGACCCAGGATCCGCAGGTCCAGACCGGTGTCGTCGTCCGAGTTCGCCGCGAGAGCCCAGCCCACCACCCACCGCCTATCGCCGGCGTCGTCCTGCCCTGAGCCAACGGTACTCGCACGGCCTCCGGGGTTCCCGGGAATTGAGTTCAACCAGACGGGCTCAGCCAGACGCACGGTGGCCCAACACCCCCCATCGAGCCCGACCCGGTGCGTTCAAGGACGCGCCAACCGCTGCTCCAAGCACTGGTCCAAGGAATGGTCCAAGCGAAGTTTGAGCCGTTTCCGAGGGCCCGACGGTGTGCTGGTCCAGACCGCTCCCGCCATCGAGGCGGGACAACCAGAAGGAGTCCACCATGTCGCACCGAACCATCACCCGCCTGCTGCTCGTCCTCGCCGTCACCGCCTCCGGGTGGCTGGTCACCGGCGTCGGCGTCGCGCACGCCTTGCGTCCCCCCGAGCCCGAGGACGGAACCATCACCCCCACCCCCGTCATCGACCCGACAGGGACGCCGATCCTCCAGTTCGTCCTCGTCGCCGCCCTCGCGTGCCTGCTGTCGGTGGCAGCAACCCTCGCCATCGAGGCCCTGGTCCGTCACAGCCACCGTGCTGACGGCCTGGTCCACCTCTGAGCGTCGTGTGAGGAGCGGTTTGCCTGCCACGGGCCCGCATTTCTGGGTGGAGGTATACCCGAGACGTCTAGCGCTCGGATATACCTCCACCGGAAGTTCATGATGCGAGCGGGCGTGTCACGATGAGGGACCGAGGACCGCAACCGACCCACAGAGGTGACCCGTCATGACCGCCGCCGCGGACGACACAGCCACGTTCAGTTCCTACGCCCACCCGGAGCGTCTCGTCTCGACGTCGTGGCTGGCCGAGCAACTGGCCTCCGGCAACCCCGACGGGATCGTCGTCGTGGAGTCCGACGAGGACGTCCTGCTCTACGACACCGGGCACATCCCCGGGTCGGTCAAGATCGACTGGCACCTCGACCTCAACGACCCGCTGACCCGTGACTACGTCGACGGCGAGCACTTCGCCCAGGTCCTCGCCCGCCGGGGCATCGGCCGCGACACG
>NZ_JBKJPP010000049.1:0-3787 GCF_046595215.1 Lapillicoccus sp.
TCCACGAAGGACGCCAGATCGTGGGCGAAGTCCGCAGAGTCGGCAACACCGGCCGCCCACACGTCGTTGCCCTGCAACCAGCGATACACGACCCAGGGCAACGGGTACCCGCGGCCAGGCTCGCCGAGGACGACAGGTTCGGGGGTGGGCACGGGGACCCGGCCCAGCAGACGGCGAGCGGCCTCGGCCTCGGCGAGCAACCATGTCCGCTTGGCGTCCGGCGCACCGGGCTCGAGCGGGAAGCGAAGCACCAGCTCCTCACCCAGTCGAAACAGCACGTTGACGGTCCCGTGCGAGCTCACCGGGCGAACCGTCAGTCCGCGCCACCGGGGGAACTGGTCGGCCACCAGCCCCGCCACGGTGTCGAGTGTGAGCTCCATCTGGTGGGGATGCATGGGCACGCGGACAGTCTGCGGCGTTCGGCAGGTCGTCGCCACCGGGTTGTGGTGGCAGGAGCGCGGGACGACATTCGAAGGGGGCCCAAGCAGATCTGCCGACAGGGGCGCTGCAGCAAGATGAAGGTCTGACTCCACGGAGCAGCCTCGTCGCGCACAACCTCAACCGAGCGGGTCGCGGCGTCCCGGGCGTTCCGCGAATCTGCACGCTGTGCCGTGAGACGCCCCCGGCGGAGGGAATCCCTCCGACCGGGTCTTGCGCGAAACCACTCAGACCAGCTGTTCGGCGACCTGCTGCTCCGCTGCTGCATACCCGGCCTGCACAGGATGCCCGTGCAGGTGCACGATCACCTGCTGTGGTTGTGCGTCGATTTTGCACCACCATATTTTCGCCACGTGCTGCCCAACCACGACGACAAGGTCGCTTTCAACGCCGGCCCTTGCGTACCCCACCGGAAGGACGTGTCGGCGTCAGGAGCGACGGCCGGGGTGATCGAGTTGCAGCAGGCTCCCGGAGAGCAGCCGGTGGGGTCATGCTCCCCACTCGTGAGCGGAGATTCCCTGCGGCGCTGTGCAGGGCTGTTGACCACGACGTCGACGTCGACGCGACCGAGCGACTCGACTGCCTCCTGCGCCAGCCCTTGACGGCGGCGGAACCGGACAGGTCGACCTTGGCAAGGGAGTGTCCCGCGCCCGGCATACTGCCCAGCAGTTGCCCGTGAAGAGCCGGTGACGGGGACGCCGCGCTCCGAGAGGTCATGCCGGCAAGGGAGACCACAACTAGCCGAGGGGCCGAGTCCGGTCCCGTGGAAAATCCTCGCTCCGGCTTCGGCCGGACTGCAGGGCAAACCAGACCAGGGGGATCTGCAAGGGCAACCGGATCCAGTTCACCACTTGGCTCGTGAGATCGTGGCCCTGCTGGGCGGTCATGGCGCTCTGCAGGTTGGCCGGCCAGATGACCACCAGCAGCGCGGCGGCGGCGATCCCCGCCCAGCGGTCCAGGCGCCACAGCCCCACCGCGCAGACCAGCTCGGCCACGCCGCTGGCGTAGACCAGCTCGGTCGGCCGGGGCACGAAATGCGGGACGATCGGCGTGAAGGTCGACGGGTGGGCCAGGTGGATGACCCCGCTCAACGTGAAGGCGGCCGCCACGATCCACGGGCCCCAGCGAGACCGCCGGCGGCGCCCACCGCTGGTTGTCCTCACCCCAACACCCTACGTCCCCTGACCGGATCCGCTGATGCCGTTGGGCGCGACGTGGACCGCACGCGGGTTCCGATGTGCGGGAGGGTCACCGGGTGTGACCCGACGAGCGCCTGGGTCTACGACCAAGGTCCACTACCGCCGTGTCCCCTTCGGGGATGACGATCGTGGAGCGGCCAGCCACGGTCGCTGAACCTCCAGAGAAGACACGCCATGAACCCCCGCCGCACGCATCGCCACGACGTCGCCCACCACCACCCACACGTGCACCGGGCCACCTTCCTGGGCTGGGCGTGGGACTGCAGCTGCGGCGGCGCCTCCGTGCGCGGCGCCACGGTGCCCAGCACCTGGCGCGAGGCGGTGATCGGGGCTCTGAACCACTCCGGCACCATCGCCGCCTAGTCGGCGGTATGGCTGCCCGCAGTGCGTGTGGCCCGCGGACCAGCCGGGCAACACCTGACCACACCCGAAGCGGGCCGTGCAGATCCACAGCCGACGATCGTCGACAACAACGGCATACAAGCCCTGCAGGTGAAGGGCGCCATCGTCACCACCGACAAGGCGGCCGAAGACGGAGACGGGGCAGTCTGCGACGGTCCAACCCGACCACCACGCGTTGGACGGCAGGGATCACGCTGGACCCGCAGCGCTGGCAGTCCACCTCTCCACGCTGGACGAGCGAGCGGGCGCCCACCTGCCCGCCCGCGTCAACGGCGCACTGTCACCAGCGATTCCGCCACATGGCTTGATCCCGCTGAGCATCCCATGCCGCCTGCGAACCATTGCTGGCCGGCGTCGAGAGCTCCTCCGCGTTTGTGAGTGGTCCACGCCTCCGATGCTCCCCCGCGTGGGGGTGGTGCTCGCCTGTGCGCGATAGGCGAGTCAGTCCGGGGCGGGGCGGACGGTGGCTGCGGGCTGGGTGAGTCGATGAACTTGGACAGGAACGGCCCGATGATGTCGATCGGCAGCGGGAAGACCACGGTGAAGTCCGCGCCGAGCTCGAGCAGGGTCTGGAGGTAGCGCAGCTGCAAGGACGCCGGGCTGCGGCTGAGGGTGTCGGCGGCTTGGCGCAAATCCTCGGAGGCCTGCAGCTCGCCCCGGGCATTGATGATCTTGGCGCGGCGCTCCCGTTCGGCCTCGGCCTCACGGGCCATGGCCCGCTGCATGGCCTCGGGGATCTCGACATCCTTGATCTCCACGACCTTGACCGCGACACCCCATGGGCCGGTCTGGGTGGCAAGGGTGGCCCGCAGGTCCTCGTTGAGGTCGCTGCGGTGGGCCAACAGGGTGTCGAGCTCGACCCGGCCGAGGATCGAACGCAGGCTGGTCTGGGCAATGTGCGAGGTGGCTACCGCGAAGTTCTCCACCCCCATCACCGACTTCTCGGGGTCGACGACCTGAAAGAGGACGACGGCGTTGACCCGCGCCGGGACGTTGTCCTTGGTGATGATCTCCTGCGGCGGGATGGTGAGGGTGACCACGCGCAGGTCGACCCGGACCAGGTGGTTGACGAACGGCAGCAGCAGGTGTGGTCCCGGACCCAGCAGCGGACGCAGGTGCCCGAGCCGGAACACAACACCACGCTCATACTCCCTCAGCACCTTGACGGACCACACGGCAAGGGCCACCAGCATCGCGGCGAGCACCAGCGCGGTGAGGACCCAGGTCACGAGCGACCCTCCGTCTGGTCGCTGCTGCGCAGCCGGCTGCCGCGCGGACGTCGGTGACACTGAAGGAGCCCCACCGGGTCGCGAAGGGGTCGGACGGGCCTGGCGGGGAACCGGGGCTGAGATGGGGGACATGGTCGGGGAATCCGGATGGCGTCCGCCACAGGTGACGAGCCAGCGGTATGCCGGCCGCGGCCGCGGCCACGATGGTCACCACCAGGACGAGCAGGTCCGAAACGCTGGGGCGACTCGCCAACATGCCGGCGGGGAGCAGGACGGCGAGCACGGCGATGCTGCAGGCGATGCCCCGGTGAAAGCGGCCGGCCTCGGAGTGTGGCCACGGGTCGATCTCCCGGGTGACCTCCCGTCCGTGTGGCGAGGTCGTGCAGGTGCTCTTGACCGGGCAGACATTGCAGACCGAGGGCTTGGCGCGGTAGCGCATCACTCGCTGGCCGGGGTCGAAGGAGTGCGGCCACAACCACTGGTCCTGCGGGCACAGCCACGCGTCGTGGTCGGCGTGGT
>NZ_JBKJPP010000050.1:0-16320 GCF_046595215.1 Lapillicoccus sp.
GCCGGTGCGGCCCGGACGCCCGGCGGCCCCGGCCCGGGCCGCGCGCGGCCACCCTCCCCGCTGGAGCCGGGCACGCGAGCCCTTGAGGGGACACGGCCAGGAGAAGTTGTCCCTTGCCCATCATGTGATCCACCACCCCGCGGGGCGGTCGCAACACCTCCCCCGGACGTCGTGCACCAAGGAGAGACTCACGACAGCGCAGTCATCGGCGGTGGACCAACGACCGCTGCGGAGCACCGTGCCGGCCCGGATGGACCGTCTCTCGTGGACACGGTTCCCCTGGTCGGTCGTCGTCGGTCTCCGCGTCATCGGCCAGGTCGTCGGGGCGCTCTACTTCGGCCGCCTCACCAGCAGGCTCGGCCGCAAGGAAGCTCTTCATCCTCACCCTGGCGATCTACCTGTTGGGCTCCGGCATCGCCGGGCTCGCCCCGAACATGGCGTTCCTGTGGGTCTTGCGCTTCATGGCTGGTCTCGGCATCGGCGGTGAGGACACCGCGATCAACTCCGCCATCGACGAGCTCATCCCGTCGAAGTACCGCGGCCGCGTCGACATCGCCGTCAACGGCACCTACTGGGCCGGAGCCATCCTCGGCGCGACCGCCAACCTGTGCCTGCTCACCCCCGAGAACATCAACTGGGGCTGGCGGGTGGGCTGCACGTGTTCTTCACGAAGTACCCCCGCCGGACCTTTCTCGAGATCACGATGATGGTCACCCAGTCGTTCCTCTACAACGCGATTTTCTTCACCTACGCGCTGGTGCTGACGAACTTCTACGGCATCACCAAGTCCGGGACGAGCTATTGCTTCTTCCCGTTCGCCATCGGCAACCTCCTGGGCCCGTTGCTGCTCGGCCACCTCTTCGACACCATCGGTCGACGCAAGATGATCTTCAGCACCTACATGGTCTCGGGCGTCATCCTCTTCGTCTCGGCGCTGCTCTTGAACGCCAGCACCCTGACGGCCACGACGCACACGATCTTCTGGTGTGTGGCGTTCTTCTTCGCCTCGGCCGGCGCGTCCGCGGCATACCCACCGTGAGCGAGATCTTCCCGCTCGAGGTCCGCAGGCAGGCCATCTCCTCCTTCTTCGCCGTCGCCCAGGGGACCGGGGCTCTCGGACCGGTCATCTCCTGGTGGCGGACGTCGCGCAGGTGCTCGGGCCCGACCACGGGGTGGTCTGCCGACTCGTCCACGGCGGTCGGCGCAAGGTCCTCCCCGCGCAGGCCGAGGGCGACCTGCTCGTCATCGACGCCCCGCGACAGCCGGACCTCGCGGGGGGGACCGCTCTTTGCCCACCGGCTGATCCATCGGGCTCCGTGCCCCGTTGTCGTCATGCCATCGTCGGTGTCCGGGATGGGTCCGTCGGCACTGGCCAAGGCCGGTCGCACGATCGGCAAGGAGGTCATCCGCGCCGACGGGAGTGCGGGCCGCCCGGGCGTGCGCGGGCCCTCTGCGAGGCCCGACGAGCACGGCAACTCCAGCGCCTGACCCGGGGGGGTCAGTCCTGTGGCCAGGTGGCTTCCGTGACCTGGCCGCCGACGACCTCCACCCGCAGCCGCACGGGTCCCGACCGCTCGTTGAGGTCGTAGTGCCCGGCGCCGAGTTCGGGGAAGACCGCGCTGTGCATCACCGCGTCCCCTGCGGGCCGGGCCGTCACCGCGACGTGGGGGCGGTGTGGACCATCGGGGTCGAGGTGGTGCTCGTTTTGGTCGTGCTCGTCGTGGTGGTGGTCATCGTGGTGGTGGTGGTCATCGCGGTGATCGTCGGCGGGGGCGATCTCGATCTCGAGTCCCTCCATGGTCGGTGGCAGGCGCAGCACCAGTGCGCCGATGTCACCGCCGATGTCGAGCAGGACCGAGCCCTGCCCGGCATACGGGTTCTCGGCGAGGTTGGCCACCCGCTCGTCGGGCAGGGCGGGTGACGTCGCGGGAGACCTCCCCGAGGTGGTGCGGGGGTCGCCCATGATGCTCCTCTCGAGCCGGATGGTCCCGGCGGCGGACGGTGTGAGCCGCCGCCGGGACCGGGTGCGGTCAGGACTTCGGGATGCCCGGCATGGTCTGGTAGCCGCCGGCCGGTGTCCCGAGATAGGGGAAGTGGTCGAGATACGCAGAGTTGGTGTTCGTCGTCCCGTCCTTGATCCCTGCCGCCGCACCGTCCGGCGTAAAGCTCGGGTCCACCAGCGGCAGGGTCAGCCCCGCGATCGCCCGCAACTCCACCGTCACGGTGTCGTCCGCCACTCGGCGGCCGTTGGGGAACCCGGCCGGGTCGCCGGCGACGAGGCCGAGATCGTTCGGGTTCGAGCTCGGCGGGACGGCGAGGTTGAGCCGCACGAGGTCGGCCTGCGTCGGCCCGGTGTAGTTCTGGAAGCCCGGGACGACGCCGGCGGGGATGCCGGTGAGGAGGATGGCGAGCAGGTCCGCCCGGGGTTTGGTGTAAGCCGCGAGCTTGGGGAAGACGCCCGGGTAGAGGACCGGGAGCAGTCCGGCCAGCTCCGGCTTGGCCACGTACTTGGCGAAGCGCTTGTCCTGGTCCGGGTCAAGGGTGTTCCACCGGTCCTTCTCGACCATCGGGACGATGACCTCGTTGAAGAGCGGGTTGGCCAGGCGTGAGACCTGCTGGAACGGGCCGTGACCGCGCATCCGGCCCTCGTCGTCGTCCCAGGCTGTGGTCTTCTGTCGGCTCGCGCTCGCGTAGACCCCGATGACCGAGGTGGCGGCCATCACGTCCGTGGGCTTCTTTCCGCCCTTGGTGAGGTCGGTCTTCGGCACCTGGATGGCGATGCTGTGGACGTTCAGGCCCTGGGTCCCGTTCACGCCGGGCTGGTTGGCGTTGTTCACGGCGTCGGCCGAGGGAATGAGGTGGAGGGACTGGAACGGGCGCAGGGTGCCGAGGTCGAAGATCGACCCGAGGTCGACGTGGAAGCCCTCGGCGCGCTGGCCAGCGAAGACCATCCGACCGCCCGGCAGGGCGTGCGTCGCCTCGGCGGTGAAGTGCTCGTAGTTCGGGGTGCTGCGCGGCCCGATGTTGACCGGCGGGACCGTCAGGCCCTTCCCGAGGACCTGCGTCCTGCCGTCGCGGGCGACCCGGGTGACCGAGTAGGTCTGCGGACGGTTGAAAGTCGGGTCCGTAATGTGCGTGATGGGACCGGTGTTGTAGAGGAAGGTGTTCGGGTTCGGGACCGTGGTGGTGAACCGGAACTGGTAGGTCACGTCCGCTTTGGCGTCGCCGCTGTTGCAGACGTGGATCTCGTAGAGAACGTCGTCACCGAACTCGTAGAAGTTCGGGCCGCCCATCGGGTTCTGCAGGGGGATGAAGTTGGCGATCAGGGTGACGGTATTGGGCGCGTCGGGGCTGACGAAGGCATAGACGTCGGTGTTGTCGGCGACGGGGTCCTTGGAGATCTCTGGTGCTTCGCGGTGCGATGACATGGACTCAACTCTCGTGAGTGGCGTGGCAGGACTGTGGAGTGGCAGGACTGTGGAGTGGCAGGACCTAGCGGCGTGGCAGGACCGGCCGACCAGCAGTCCCTCGCGATGAGGTCCACCGGGCCGGCGTGCCGGTTCGGGTCGAGTCCGGTCGGGTCCCGCCGGCTGGGCGGGACCCGCGCCGGATCAGGTCCTGAGGTGCTTGGCCAGCTGGGCCACGAGCGCTCGGTCGCGGACGATGACCTCGCGTTCGCCGACCATGACGGCGACCTCGCCGGTGGCGGCGTCATGGACGTAGGCGACCATCCGGCCGGACGAGGCGGCTTCGGAGGTGGGAGTTGGACCCGAGGACCCGGCGGCCAGGGCCGACGGCGCCACGGCAGCAGCCGCGACCCCGGTCCCGGTCAGGGCAAGAAAACCTCGGCGAGTGGACTGGTTCATGCTGAACTTCCTTTCAGCGAAACCCCTGTGGGCGACACCCCCTGTGCACTCTATTCGGAGCCGGCCGCTGCATGGATTGGGCTGTGGCAGAAAAGAATTGGAGGTCACTCAGGGCCATGCTATATGTGGATATGTCTATCCACCGGCCGCCATCAGATCGGTGAGCGGCTCGCAAGGGCACGGGTGTAGCCCAGGCCAATGATCCAGCTGAGCGGGCTCTGGCTCGTCTCCTGGAACCGGCCGCTGTGGGTCCAGACCTCGACGTAGGTCGCGCGCACGACGTCCTCCGCCAGCGAGGGGTCACGCACGACCCGGAGGACGAGGTCGAAGAGGGAGGGGCACGTCTCGTCGTAGAGCCGGGAGAACGCCTGCCGGTCGCCGAGCCCGGCGTCACGCAGCAGGTGCGTCAACGTCGCAAGGACGGGCGCCTGCTCGACAGGAGCATCGGATCTGCGCTCCCGCGGCAGGGGTCGTCCTCGTCGAAGGTGAACCATGATCTGCTCTCTACTCGCTGACCGGGCCGGCTCAGAGCAAGGCCACCGTATCGGGTTGGCCGAGGGCGGGACTGCCCAAAACCGGATAATTCAGGATAAGAGGTCAGAGGTGGGCGGCGTCGAGCGCCGCCTGCAGGCTCTGCCGGTAGCCGTCACTTGTGTAGGTCGCGCCGCTGACGGCGTCGATCTGCGCGGACTGCGCTGCGACCGCCTCCCGGCGCAGGATCGGGGCGGCCGAGGCGCTGATCCGCACCGACGTGCCCGTGCTGTCGGTCAGCCGAACGGCGATCACGTCCTGGATGTGGGTGCCCACGAGGTCGACCCGCACCTGCACGAGGCCGTAGGGAGTCCGGGCCACGGTGCCGTCCACCTGGCGCGACCCGCCGGCTGCGGGAGCGGGAGCGGGAGCGGGGCGGCGAGTCGCCGAGGTCCCCCCCGGGACCACGGGCGCCGCCACCGCCGGGCCGAGCGACGGCGGGTGTCCGTCGCGCGCTCCCGCGCCCCAGCTCAGCATGAGGACGGTTGCTGCGGCGGCGGTCGCGGCGAGCGCAGTGGGCTTCCTCACCAGGTGAACCTCTCGTCGTGAATGTGATCCTTCGACACGTCCGCCGCCCGCAGGCTGGCGTGGACGAGGTCCATCCACCCCGCCGGACCACAGACATACACGTCGTGACGACGGAGGTCACCGACGAGGCGCTGGAGCCGAGCGGCGTCATCGCGTCCGGGGCTACCACCCGGCAGCCACGACCCGCGGACGGGTGGTCCGGTCAGGAGGTGCAGTCGGTGCCCGCCGCGGCGGGCGAGGGCGTCGAGCTCGCTCACCAGCAGGAGCTGTTCCGCGGAGTCACCCCGGTAGATCACCGTCACGTCCCCCGGCCGGGTCGCCGGGTCGTTCGCGAGCTCCTCGGTGAGCGCCCGCACCGGGGTGACGCCGACCCCCGCGGCGAGCAGGAGGACCTTGCGGCGGGTGCGTCTCCGCGTGGTGAAGGCGCCGTAAGGGCCTTCGATGAGCACGCGGGTGCCGGGCCGCAGGTTGGCCAGGGCGCGTGAGTGGTCGCCGAGGTCGCGCACGGTGAGGCGCAGGTGACGTCCGTCGGGCTGGCGCGACAAGGACCAGGGGTGGGCGAACAGCCAGAGGTGGGGGGCGAGGAAGCGCCAGTTGGCGAACTGCCCGGCGCGGGCCTCGAGTGCCTCGAGGTGGCGGCCACCCACCCAGACCGACCAGGTGCCGGGTGCCTCCTCGACCACGGACTCGACCCGCAGGCCGTGGCGCAGGCTGCGCGTCACCGGGACGAGCAGGCGCCACCAGACGATCGAGGCGGCGACCCCGACGTAGAGCGCGAGCCAGTAGGCGTGCATCCACGGGTTCGCCGTGAGGTCGGAGCCGATGGACAGCTGGTGCGGGATGGCCAGGGCCACGGCCGCGTATGCCGTGAGGTGCACCAGGTGCCAGCGCTCGTAGCTCATGGAGCGCCTCGCGGCCCGGACCGAGGTCACGGCGATGACGACGAGGAGCGCCGTCGCTGCGGTCGCGGTGAGCAGGTCGGGCACGTCGGTGAGGATCCTGAACGGTTCGACGGCCCACCCGGTCCACGCGCTCAACCCGTCCCGCACGGCATACCCGAGCACGAGGCTCTCGACGTGGACGAGGACCAGCGGCACGGTGACCCGGCCCAGGATGCGGTGCGCCCTCAGCCCACGGTCGGCGCCATGCACCCGGTCCACCCACGGCAGCCGGGCCGCCAACAGCAGCTGCAGCAGCAACAGGTCCACGGCGACGAGGCCGGTGACCCGGCCCACACCGATCAGCCGCTCGGGCCAGCTGCCGGACGTCAGGGCCGCACTTCCACCGGCGCGCAGGAAGACGGCGACCACGAGGACCAGGCTGGCGAGGGCCCCGAGCTCGATGAGGTCGCCGACGCGGGCCCGCCACCGCTGCTCGGCCCGGCCGGCGTCGACGATGCCCTGCGCCGTCCGCCGCGAGGTGGCGGGACGGGATGGGTGGTGGGCGCGCGCCCGACGCTCGACGGAGCTGCTCATGCCGGCATCGTCTCCAGTCGATCTCAGAGCGATCTGAGGAGCGCGTGCCACCATGCCTCCATGTCCTCCGCACCCCGGCTGCTGCTCGTGGAGGACGACGTCCACCTCTCGGGTCTGCTCCAGCGCCTTCTCGATCAGGAGGGGTATGCCGTGACCGTCGCCCGTGACGGTCAGCAGGGCCTGCACCGCGCACTCGTCGACGAGTGGGACGTTCTCGTCGTCGACCGTGGCCTGCCCGGCATCGAGGGCGTGGACCTCGTCGCGCGGCTGCGCGCCCGCGGGGTCGCCGCCCCGGTGCTGCTGCTCACCGCCCGCGACTCCGTCGCCGACCGCGTGGAGGGCCTCGACGCCGGAGCCCAGGACTACCTCGTCAAACCGTTCGACGTCGAGGAGCTGCTCGCGCGGTTGCGGGCGCTGCTGCGTCCCCGGGCCGCCGAGCCGGATGAGCTGCCGGTGCGCCGCGGGCGCCTGCTGGTGACCCAGTGCCGGGTGGTGGACGCCGACGCGGGCGAGGTCATCCTGTCCCGGCGCGAGGCCGACCTCCTCGCGGTCCTGGCCCGCCGGCCGACGCGCGTCTTCACCCGCGACGAGCTGCTCGACCTCGTCTTCGAGGACGCGGAGACGACCGGCGCGGTGGACACCTACGTCTACTACCTGCGTCGCAAGCTCGGACGCGCCGTCGTCGCGACGGTGCACGGGGTCGGCTACCGCCTGGGTGCCCCCTGATGGGTCGCGATGCCGAAGCCCGGCTCCTGCGGCGGGCCGTCCGGTCGGTCGCGGTGCAGACGGCGTTCGCGGTCGCGTTCGTCGTCATCATCGTCGCCCTCGGTGTCGTGCTCGTCTTCGACCGGCAGCAGTCCGTCGAGATCAGCGGCATCGTGCGCCGGGCGGCGGCCACCGCCGAGGATGTGGCCGACCCCCCGGACGGGGTGTGGCTGGTCCTCGTCTCCGACAGCGGCCGCACGACGAGCGCCGGAATACCTTCTGCCGCAGCCGATTCGGCGGTGCTGGTGTCGGCACCCCCAGGTGAGGTCTCTTTCACGGCCGGTGGACAGGAGTGGACGGCGTGGGTCGACCAGCGACCCGCTAGCCGCTTCGTGGCGATCTACGACCCGTCCCGGCACGAGGCCGAGGAGCACCGACTCGTCATGTCAACAACGGTAGCGGGCATCGTTGGGGTCGTCCTCGCAGGCGTGATCGGGTTGGGCGTGGGTCGACGTGCCGTCCGCCCACTGGGGCGCGCGATGGGTCTCCAGCGCCGGTTCGTCGCTGATGCGAGCCACGAGCTGCGGACCCCGCTGGCCGTGCTGCACACCCGCGCCCAGCTCCTGAGGAGGCAGGTCGGCCGCGACGACCCGACCTCCGCAGAGCTCGACCAGCTCGTGGCCGACACCAAGGTGCTCGGCGAGGTCGTGGCCGACCTGCTGCTCTCGGCCCAGCTGGAGCAC
The DNA here is from genome assembly GCF_046595215.1 of Lapillicoccus sp. NCBI lineage: Bacteria > Bacillati > Actinomycetota > Actinomycetes > Micrococcales > Intrasporangiaceae > Lapillicoccus > Lapillicoccus sp. The sequence continues at coordinate 7,849 of NZ_JBKJPP010000050.1, forward strand.
GCGGACGTCGTGGGAGAGGACGTCGACCTCTCGGCACTGGGGGCGGCGGTGGTTCGCAGCCTCAAGGGATATGCCGCACAGTCGGGTGTCACGCTGACGGTCACGACCGAGGGCCGCGCCCACCATGATGCTGCCCTCGACGCGGGCAGCAGCAGCGCCGGCGACCTCGACGGCCAGGACGACGGGAGGTGGTCCGTCATCGGAGCCCCGACCGCCCTCCGGCGGGCCCTGTTGGCACTCATCGACAACGCGGTCGCCCACTCCCGTCCGGGCGAAACGGTCTCGGTCGAGATCACCAGGGCAGGCGACGAGGTCCGCGTCGCCGTCATCGACACCGGAGACGGACTGGACCCGGCCGATGCGGCCCGGCTCACGGAACGCTTCGCCCGGGGCGCGACCGGGCGGCCCGGCGGGCGGCGCTTCGGTCTGGGGCTGGCGCTCGTCGACGAGGTGGTGGGGGCCCACCACGGCCATCTCGAGATCGACGGTGCCCCCGGCGTGGGGTCGACGTTCATCGTGGTCCTCCCGGCCGGAGGGCCCCCCGGAGTCGACGGGGGCTGAGGGCGCCCCGGGTTCGAACGGTGGCTGAGGGGGAGGATCGGACAATGTGGTGCGGCTCTCCTTGTCCCGGGACCTTCGACCCTGCCCGGAAGGCCATCGTCGGGACAGGCTGATTGTCACACCATCGGCCAGCGGCCAGGAGACAGTGATGACCACCTCAGCACGCACCCCAGACGGGACCTCACCGGCCACGGACCGACGCGGACTGCGCGTCCTGGACCTCGAGGAGTGCCTCTCCCGGATCGGGCACGCGGTGCTCGGCCGCGTCGCCTTCCTCTGTGACGGGGACGTCGTGGTCCTGCCGGTGAACCATCTGGTGGACGGCACGACGGTGGCCTTCCGCACGACCTGGGGTTCGAAGCTGCAGCTGGCGGCTGACGGGTCGCGGGTCGCTTTCGAGATCGACGCGCACGACCCCGAGCTCTCCACCGGGTGGAGCGTGCTCGTCCAGGGCGTGGCCCACCTCGTCGACGACGCCGAGACGTCACAGCGTCTGGACGAGCGGGCAGCGGAGCCCTGGGTGCGTCTCGATACCCCGTCGTACTGGGTCGACATCCGACCGGACTCCATCTCGGGCCGGGAGATCATCGCCCCTGCACCAGGCTGACCCCCTGTGTGTGCACCAGGCTGACCCCCTGTGTGACCCGACCCCGAGCTGCACGGCATCCGTCAGCTGCACGGCATACGTCGAGGTGTCGACCGGACGGAACCCGGGCACGCGACGCGCACAGGCCCTTCGCGCCCGGAGCGTCAGTGAGCGCACGCGGCGATGGCCACGAACGGGTCCCCCGAAAACTGGACCACGAAACGGGGAGGCGACGGAGGCTTCAGCTCTCGGCGGGTCGAGCCGTGCGCACCCCTCCGGTGACGTGGAACCGTCGACCCGTGACGCTGACGGGCTCGACCCTGACGAAGCGGGGCTTGGGCGGGGAGTGCCACGGGAAGAGTGGCAGATCGAGGGCGTCGATGGCTTCGTCGGTCTCCCAGATCTCGCGGGCCATCCCCTTGACGACGACGCTCCAGGCCGTCGCCTCCGAGACGTCGTAGCCGTCGGCCTCGAAGGCGACGAGACGGCCGGCCGAGCCAAGCAGCTTGGTCCCCAGAGCGGTCCGGAAGACGATGCTGCCGTGGTCGACGACGTGGTTCACGGGGAAGATGTCCGGCTGGCCGTCGACGGACACGGCGAGGCGTCCGACGCTCGACTCACGCAGTAGCGCCCAGCACTGCGCGGTGGACAGGTCCTCCACTGCGGCGGTCTCGTGGATGGTCATGCCACCAGCATCCCCGACCCCGACCTCGTCGGGCAGGGTCCAAGGTCCCGTCAGGGTCGTCGCGACCGCGGGGCGCTGTTCTCGCGGGTCGCCGCGAAGACGGCGGCCTGGGTCCGTCTTTCCATCCCGAGCTTGCCCAGGACCGACGTAACGTAGTTCTTGACCGTCTTCTCGGCCAGCGACATCTCCTCCCCGATCTGCCGGTTGGTCAACCCCGCGGCGATGTGGTGGAGGATGCGTCGCTCCTGCGGCGTGAGCAGCTGCAGGCGCGGGTCGGTGTCACCGTGGACCCGCCACTTCTCGATGAGGGTGCGGCTCGCCCCGCTGTCGAGGAGGTTCTCCCCGGCCGCGATCCTGCGGATCGCGTCGAGGAGACCGTTGCCCTTGATGTCCTTGAGCAGGAATCCCGAGGCGCCGGCGAGAATGGCTGTGGTGAGGGCCTGCTCGTCGTCGTAGGAGGTGAGGATGAGTCCCTTGATCGACGGGTCGACCGAGCGGACCTGCCGGCAAGCGTCGATCCCGGACCCGTCGGGCAGCCGCGCGTCGAAGATGGCGACATCGGGTCGCAGGGACGGGATCCGGCGCGCCGCCTCCTGGGCCAGACCGGACTCCCCGACCACGACGATGTCGTCGGTGGCCTCCAGGAGCTCGCGCAGGCCGCGGCGGACGATCTCGTGGTCGTCCAGCAGGAAGACGGTGATGGTCACGGTGCCTCCGTCGTCGGGCGGACATCGACGCGTCGCACGCCCAGCACCGTGGCCGCCAGCGCCGCGGCGGCGTCCCCGTCCCGCGCGGAACCCCGGCCGGTGATCAGCACCGCGCCCTCCGTCACCGTCACGGCCCATCGTGAGGGGCCGAGGTCGGCGAGGAGGGGCGTGAGCTCGGCCGCGAGGTCGTCATCGCTGCGGGCCAGCGCCCGGACGACGTCACTGCGGCTGATGACCCCCACGAGCTCGTCCCCACGCACGACCGGAAGACACTTGAAGGAGGTGGACGCAAAGACGCGGGCGATGTCCGAGACGTCACTCGATTCGGTCGTGGTGTGCGGTTGGCGGGTCATCAGCTCACCCACGGTCTGCGGCAGGACAGCTCCCCGACCGGCCGAGACCCGCAGGTGCGCCCGCGGATCGGCAGCGACCGCAACCCGGAGCAGGTCGGCTTCGCTGATGACGCCGACCAGGCGCTCGTGCTCGTCGACGACGGGCAACAGCGTGAGTCGACGCTCAGCGAGGACCAGGATGGCGTGGTGGGGCGACGTGCCGACCCCCACGCTGACGGCTGGGGCGCTCATGATCTCTCGAACCAGCATCAATCTCCCGTCGGACTTCCGCGGCACCGACCGGTGCCAGGGACCCAGCATCTCGCGTTCGTCTTCCGGCCGGCGGGACCATGGTCCCCCGGCCGCGCGGCGGGCGCGTCCCGCAGCCGTCACTCGCTGGTGAGCGGCACCCGCCAGAGCAGCCGGGTGCCCCTCGGTTGGGCCCGCTGGACGTCGAACTCCCCCGCCGCGGCCGCGGCCCGCTCGGCGAGGTTCACCAGGCCGCTGCGGGCCTGGCGGGGGTCGACCCCGACGCCGTCGTCAGAGATCTCCACCGACACCTCCTCGTCGTCGATGACGACCCGCAGGCCCGCGCTGCTCGCCTGCGCGTGCCGGGAGACGTTGGAGAGTCCCTCCCGCACCACGGCCAGGACGTCCGAGCGAAGGGCCGGGTCGAGCTCCGCGAACCCGCCCTCGACGACGAGGTCCGGCGCAAACCCCAGGCCGGCGGCGTACGACGCGACGAGCCGGTCCAGCTCCTCCCTCGGTGAGAGCAACGAGACCGGTTGGTGCAGCTCGAAGATCGCGTGCCTGATCTCCTTGATTGCTGCGTCGAGGTCGTCCACCGCCTCGTCGAGACGGGCCTGCACGATTGGCTGGGTCGCCACCCTCCCTGCCGACTGCAACGACAGGCCGGTGGCGAACAAGCGCTGGATGACGTGGTCGTGCATGTCCCGCGCGATGCGGTCCCGGTCGTCCAGGAGGGCCATCGCCGCCCTGTCCCGCTGGGCCCTGCGGGCCAGGAGGGCCAGGCCGGTCAGCTGGGCAAAGTCGGTCAGCGCGGGCATCGCCTCGCTCGACGCCGCCTCGTGCTCCGCGTCCCAGGCGACGACGAGGACCCCCAGGTCCCCGTGGCCGGGAGGAAGGGGGATGAGGGCGACCGCGCTCTGCGTCGCGACCCCGACGATGCGGTGCAGGTCGGCTCTCAGTCCCTCGGCGCGAGAGGCCACCTGAGAGGCGGCCAGCAGCAGCGGCTGCCTCGCCTCCCGCACCTCGGTCCACTGGCGTCCGTCCAGGACGACACCGCGCCTCACCACCGGTCTGTCGACACCTGACTGCCCGGACACGTAGAGGTCCCTGACGACCAGGACGTCCCGCTGGTCGTAGAGCGCGACGAGCGCGTGGGACCCCTTGCTCAGCGAGCCGGCGTGGTGGGCCATGAGAGCAAGGGCAGCATCTTCGTCCTCGTGCTCGAGCAGCACCTGCGTCAGCTCACCCACCGCGGCGGACCATCGCTGTCGGCGACGGCTCTCGTCATAGAGCCGGGCGTTGTCGATCGCTACCCCTGCCGCGGCCGCCAGCGCGACGAGCACGGCCTCGTCCTCCTCGGTGAACTCCTCGGCACCCTGCTTCTCGGCCATGTAGAGGTTGCCGAAGGTCTCCTCCCGGATCCTGATCGGCGCCCCGAGGAAGCTGCGCATCGGCGGGTGGTTCGCCGGGAAGCCGAACGAGTCCGGGTGACTGGAGATGTCGCGGACCCGGCGTGGGTGCGGCTCCCGGATCAGCAGGCCGAGCAGCCCATGGCCCCGGGGCAGGTCCCCGATCCGGGCACGCTCCTCCTCGCTGACCCCACTGGTGATGAACTCGACCAGGTGCTCGCCACCGGGCCCGAGCACGCCCAGGGCGCCATACCGCGAGTCCACCAGCGACGAGGCCGAGCGGACGATGCGCGTCAGCACCTCGGGCAGGTCCAGATCGGCACTGACGGCGACGACGGCGTCCAGCAGGGCGCCGAGCCGATCCTGCGAACGTCGTGCGAGCGAGGCGCGGGACCGCAGCTCGTCGAGCAGGTCCTCCAGCTCGAGGGCGCCGGCGCCCGCCCAGGAGGCAGAAGGAACCAGGTCCCCGCTCGGCGATGTCATGGCCGTCATCGTAGACAGTCCCCCACCGGTCGGCCGTCCCGATCCCGCGCGGGGGCCGACTGAGGGCACCCCGACCGGCACGGTCAGCAGACGGGACGTTCGCCCCTGTCGCGGGTTGCGGTCCGGGGGCATCGTCGGGGGATGACCACAGTGCCCCGGGTGACGCCCAGAACAGGAACCACCGGTCCACCCGGGCCCGTGGTCGCGGGTCTCGTCAATGACGGCTCGGCCGTTGGCGTGGCCAGGGCCGCAGTCCGGGAGGCCATCCGGCTCGGAACAACCGTGCACTTCGTGCAGGTGATGTCGCACACGCTCAGCGAGGCTGACCTCGCAGACGCCGATCGGGCGACCTTCAGCGCCGCGCTGCGGGCGCTGCGGGGTCATCCCCGCACGCCCAGCACCTTCGAGCTCGTCCGAGGTGACCCGCAGGAGGTCCTCGTCGAACGCAGCAGGGGCGCGGCAGTCCTCGTCATCGGGGAGGATGCGTCCACGCCCTCCGCCTCGGTGGCGGACTACTGCCTGCGTCACGCCAGGTGCGCCGTCGAGACCGTCGCCGCGCGATGACCGGGCGGTCGAGGAAGCACCGGCGCCGGCCCGACCGACCAGACGCAAGGCCGCTCTTCCTCGGGAGCACCGGCTGCTTCGTGACCGCGGCCGACATCGTGGAGGGCGGCCGGCTGGCGCGGGTGGTTCTCAGAGGACTTGGCCTGGCAGATCAGCCTTGCCGACTGGCAGGCTCGTGCCCCTCGCCGGTGGCAGAGAAGCGCTCGGGTCCAGTGGCTGGCCGAGCTCAAGAGAGCCTCATCGAGGAGCGTCCTCGGATCGCGGTGATCGCCCAGTTCTGGCGCACGCCGGGACAGTCCATCGGTGGCGGCTGGGGACGCTGACGGCCGCGCCGGGGTGACCGCAGGACCAACGACCCTGTGGCCGGGGAGCCGATGAGCGGATCGTGGTTGGTGCAAGGCCGATCGGCCTCGTGCCCGGGTCGGGCACCGCCGCCGCCCACCTCCTGGAGGTCCCGCCATGACCAGCAACACCACCACCACCACCACCATCACCAACAGCATCACTACCGACAGCGTCACCACCAGCAAGCCCGTCGTCGTCGGATTCGACGGGTCGGCGGCGTCCTGCGCCGCCGTCGACTGGGCGGCCGGCGAGGCGGACAGGCGGGGGGTCTCCTTGGTGGTCATGACGGTCACGGACGACCCTGGTGCTTCCGCCAGCCTCGTGGTCGGTCTGCCCGTCGTGCCGACCCTCGTCGTGGACGCGGCGCGTGAGCTCGCCGCGATGGGGTCTGCCCGGGCGGCCAAGATCCTTCCCGAGGAGCGCGTCCAGTCCCAGGTGGAGCGCGGCTCGGCGGCGGGTCACCTCGTGGAAATCTCGAAGGGCGCCTCGCTGCTGGTCGTGGGCAACACGCGGCGGGGTGAGCTCGGCTCCATCGTCAGCGGGTCGGTGGCCTTCGCGCTGTGCGCCCACGCCCACAGCCCGGTGGTCGTGGTGCCCGAGGACGCCCGGCAGGGCGCCGCGACGCACGGCGTCCTGGTCGGGGTCGACGGCTCCCCCGCGGCGGCGGTCGCCGTCGAGCTGGCCGCCGCGGCCGCCGTGCGATCTGGAGTGCCCCTGACCATCCTCAGCGCATGGAGCGTGCCGGTGACCGGTGGCTGGATCAACAGCTCATGGGACGCCGGTGGCTCGGACCTGACGTGGAGCGACGCCCTCCGCGATGCGGCAACCACATTGGTGGATCAGTCCGCAGCGGGCGTCCGCTCCCGCCACCCCGGCCTCACCGTCGTCGTCGCAGTCAGCCACAGCACCGCCGCCCAGGCACTGGTGACCCAGGGGAGGGAAGCCGACCTGGTCGTTGTCGGCTCTCGCGGCCGTGGCGGTTTCGCGAGCCTCGTCCTCGGCTCGGTCAGCCACATCGTCATGCACGAGAGCCGCTCACCCGTGATGGTCGTCCGCTGAGGCCGGCCACGTCCACGAGGTGATCTCGGGACGGTCCTCGCCGTGTTCGCGCGTGTGGTTCCGGGCGAGCAGCCGCTCGTCGACCATCGCCTGGCGCAGGGTGGCGGCGCTGCTTCCCAGCGAGGGCACCCGGTCGATGACGTCCATCACCAGGTGGAAGCGGTCGAGGTCGTTGAGCATGACCATGTCGAAGGGCGTCGTGGTCGTGCCCTCCTCCTTGTAGCCACGGACGTGGATGTTGCGGTGGTTCGTGCGACGGTAGGTGAGCCGGTGGATCAGGCTGGGATAACCGTGGAACGCGAAAAGCACGGGCTTGTCCGTCGTGAAGAGGGCGTCGAAGTCGAGATCGGACAGACCGTGCGGATGCTCGCTCTGCGGCTCCAGGCGCATGAGGTCCACGACGTTGATGAACCGCACCCGCAGGTCGGGAAGGTGGCGACGCAGCAGCTCGGCGGCAGCCAGGGCCTCCAGCGTGGGGACGTCACCGGCGCACGCGAGCACCACGTCGGGCTCACCGTCGGTGGTGCTGGCCCAGGGCCAGATCCCCAGCCCTCGCGTGCAGTGCGCGACCGCCTCGTCGATGGCGAGGTAGTTCAGCGAGGGCTGCTTGCCGGCAATGATGACGTTGACGTAGTCCTTGCTGCGCAGGCAGTGATCTCCCACCGAGAGCAGGGTGTTGGCATCCGGTGGCAGGTAGACCCTGACGATCTCGGCCTTCTTGTTGATGACGTGGTCGATGAACCCCGGGTCCTGGTGGGAGAACCCGTTGTTGTCCTGACGCCACACGTGCGATGACAGCAGGTAGTTGAGCGACGCGATCGGCGCCCGCCAGGGGATGGCCCGGGTCGACTTCAACCACTTGGCGTGCTGGTTGAACATCGAGTCGATGATGTGGATGAACGCCTCGTAGCAGTTGAACAGCCCGTGCCGTCCGGTCAGCAGATAACCTTCGAGCCAGCCTTCGCACTGGTGTTCGCTGAGCATCGAGTCCAGCACCCGCCCGGCGGGCGCGAGAAATTCGTCGTTGGGCAGAGTGGCCGCGTCCCATTGCCGGTTCGTCTCTTCAAAGAGCGCGCCCAGACCATTGGAAAGCGTCTCGTCCGGCCCGAAGACGCGGAAGTTGCGCTGCTCCTGGTTCAACTTCGCCACATCGCGCAAGAACGGTCCCAACACCCTTGTATCGCCGATGCCGAGTACTCCCGGCGCGGGCAACTCGACGGCGTAGTCGCGAAAATCCGGCAGCCGCAGATTGCGCAGCAGCAGGCCGCCGTTGGCGTGCGGATTGGCGCCCATGCGGCGCGTGCCGGTGGGCGCGAGTTCGGCCAGTTCGGGGATCAGCCGGCCCTGCGCGTCGAAGAGCTCCTCGGCCCGGTAGCATCTCAGCCAGTCGTCGAGCAGCGCAAGGTGGCCCGGGTGGGTCGCGGGGGCGCTGATCGGCACCTGGTGGGCGCGGAAGCTGCCCTCGATCTGCAGCCCGTCGACCACCTTCGGT
>NZ_JBKJPP010000208.1:0-12931 GCF_046595215.1 Lapillicoccus sp.
GGCTTTGTCTACGGAATCGTTGTCACCCAGCTCATCCTCTTCTTCAGCTTCGGGCTCAACCAGTGGCTCCAGTACCGTGGGATCGGCAAGTGGACCGACTACGCCTACGGCGAGAAGACCTACCTGGTGCTCAGCCTGGTGGCGAAGTCCCTGCTCGCCTGGCAGATCTTCGGCGGGTCACTAGCAGGCTGAGGCAGCCTCCCGTCCTGCGTCACCTTGACGTGGCCAACCGATGGGAGATCCACGACGCGGGCGTCTCTATTCCCGAACGCCCTACGGTGATGCCGCACGTCAAACCCTGCGTGCGCATCAGGGTGTCCCGGTACACCCGCCCGGCGAAGACGCGCAGGCACCCCATACGGGTCGCCCGCGACCGCCCCGGGCGACCGCTATTCAGCAGTCGCGCGTCCGCATGCTGAGGAATTGGACAACTTGGTGAGATGCCGGCGATACCAAGCCGATGAAAATCAGCAGGTCAGCATCTTAGAGCCCTTCGGGCTCGCCGTGGCTCGCGAAGATTCTCGCGGGGCTGGGGTCTCGCTTCGGGCCCTGGCCGGGACCGGGGTTGGCGAGGACGATGGGGTGGTCCGTTCCGGTAGGACACCGAACGCCCCTGTAGTGCCTGTGAGCCTGTAGGTCAGCATGGTGGTGGAGGGCTGCCACGGGAACCGTGGATTGTTGCCTCGAGCACGAGCGTCAGACTTCTGGATTTTCTTTGCCTTCCCCGGGACGGACATCGTCATCGTTACCGGGTTGAGGAGGAGGAACACCAGATGGACCTGTTACACCCGCGTTCCGCGGGGCTGGATGTATCCAAGCGGGACGCGAAGGTATGTGTCCGGGTTGCCAGCGGTGGTCGGGCGGCTGCTCGCTCGACGGTGACGACCTGGGGGTCGGTCACCAACCAGGTGTTGGCGTTACGGGAGCACCTGATCACCGAGGCGGTCACGCTGGTGGTGATGGAGGCCACCGGGGACTATTGGAAGCCGTTCTACTACTTGCTTGAGGACGGCCCGTTCGAGGTGTTGCTCGTCAACGCCAGGCACGTCAAAAACCTGCCGGGCCGTAAAAGCGACGTCTCCGATGCTGCCTGGTTGGCCCAGTTGGGCGCGCACGGGTTGGTCCGTGGCTCGTTCGTGCCACCCGAGCCCATCCGGCAGTTGCGGGACCTGACCCGGACCCGGACCACGGTGGTGCGCCAACGGGCCAAGGAGATCCAGCGGTTGGAGAAGCTGCTCGAGGACGCCGGGATCAAACTGTCGTCGGTGGCCTCTGACATCAGCGGGGTGTCGGGTCGGGCGATGCTGGAGGCGCTGATCAGCGGTCAACGCGACCCTGTCGTGCTCGCGGAGTTGGCGAAACGCAGGTTGCGGTCCAAGATCCCGGCGCTGACCGAAGCCTTGACCGGCCGGTTCGGTGAACATCATGGGTTCCTGGCCCGGTTGCACCTGGACCTGATCGATGAGCACACCCGCGTTGTTGAGGAGCTCACCGCCCGGATCGAGGTGGTAATCGAGCCCTTTCGTGGCGCCCGAGACCTGATGATCACGATCCCGGGGATCAGCGTCCTGGTCGCCGACGTGATCATCGCCGAGACGGGGGCGGACATGAGCCGGTTCCCGACGGCTGGGCATCTGGCGTCCTGGGCTGGGACCTGCCCGGGCAGCAACGAGTCCGCCGGCCGGGTCAAGTCGACCAAGACCAGACCCGGAAACCCCTACCTCAAAGGGGCCCTCGGGATCGCGGCTTTGTCAGCGGCTCGCAGCCACGACACGTACCTTGCGGCGAAGTACCGCCGGATCGCGTCCCGCCGTGGACCGGTCAAGGCGATCGTCGCGCTCGAGCACGCGATCCTCATCGCGATCTGGAACATGATCACCAACGGCGTCTTCTACGACGATCTTGGCGGCGACTTCTACACCAGGCTCAACCCTGACAAGACCAAGCAACGCGCCCTCAACCAGCTCCGACAGATGGGCTACCAGGTCACCCTCAACCCCCTGGCTGTAGCGGGCTGAGAGCGAATCTTCGCGTCAGGGTCCCGGCGCGATGACAACTCCAGTGAGTTCCTGCGGCCACCGCACCACGTCCCTTCCTCGCGGAAAATCCCTGGTTGCTGGGCTCGCGCTCGTGCCCATCCAGCTGGTGGTGGAGCGAGTCGAGCCCCCGAAGGGTCCCTACCGCGTCGTCAATCCGGTCCTGCGCTGGATCCTTTCGTCTCCGCGCCGGGCCAGGCGCATCGGTGAACAACTGCTCGCCCTGCAAGGCGGAGTTGCTTTGAGCCCTGGTCTCAACTCACCTTGGCATGCAGGGTACCCGGGGCAGATCCCTCCAGAGCCCTCCAGAGCCCTCCTTCTGGACATCACCTGACGTAGTGAAAGGCGGCGCACAGATTACACGGCGTCTATGACACATACGAACCGCGTTTGTGACACCTTGGCTGCATCTCGACATCCGCCCCTCCGGGGGGAGAAGGTCACCGAGCCAGCGGCTCTAGTGCCCGCTGAACGCCTGCTCGCCCATGTCCTCGAGCTCCTTGCCCTTGGTCTCCTGGACCCACTTGAGGACGAAGAAGAGAGAGAGCAGCGCACACAGGGCATAGAAGCCGTAGGCCAGGCCGAGCGAGATGTCCTTCATCTTGGGGAAACTCACCGTGATCAGCCAGTTGGCCACCCACTGGGCGGCGGCGGCCAGGGACAGCGCCGCGGCGCGGATCCGGTTGGGGAAGCTTTCGCCCAGCAACACCCAGACGACGGGCCCCCACGACATCCCGAACGCCACGACGAAGAGGTTGGCCGCGACGAGGGCGATCGGACCCTGGGCGCCGTCGAGCACCGGGGTGACGTGGCCCCCGGCGTCGGTCACCGTCCGCGCGATGCTGAAGACCACCGACATCACGCCGAGGCTCACCGCCATGCCGATCGAGCCGATGACGAGCAGCGGTTTGCGCCCGAACCGGTCGACCGAGGCAATGGCGACCAGGGTCGTGACGATGTTGACGACGGCCGTGATGACGGTGATCTTGAAGGAGTCGCTCTCGCTGAAGCCGACCGCCTCCCACAACACGTTGGAGTAGTAGAAGATCACGTTGATGCCCACGAACTGCTGGAAGACCGACAGGGCGATCCCCACCCAGACGATGGGCAGCAGACCCGTGCCGGGGGCGCGCAGGTCGGCCCACGACGGGGGCTTGTCGTGCTCGAGCGACTCCTTGATGCGCTGGATGCGCACCTCGATGCCCTTCCCGCCGAGCATCGTCCTGAGGACGCGACGGGCTTCGGGGATCTTGTAGGTCGCGATGAGGTGGCGGGGCGACTCCGGGATCGTCAGGGACAGGACGCCGTAGATGATCGCCGGGACGGCCATCGCGAGGAACATCCACCGCCAGGCGGCCAGGCCTAGCCAGAAGGTCTCGGTCGACCCGCCGGCGGAGGAGGCGAAGAGGTAGTCGACGAGGAGCGAGATGAAGATGCCCGTGACGATGGCCAGCTGCTGCAACGAGCCGAGCCGTCCCCGGATGCTGGCCGGGGCGATCTCGGCGATATAGGCCGGAGCGATGACGGAGGCGATGCCCACCCCGAGGCCACCGACGAGACGAAAGACGATGAGGATCCAGAGGGACGGGGCGAAGCCGGCCCCGAGGGCGCTGACGAGGAACAGCACCGCCGCGAGCCGCATCGCCATGAGACGTCCGAAGCGGTCGGCGAACTTGCCCGCGCCGATGGCGCCCGCGGCGGCGCCGAGCAGGGCCGACGCCACGGCGAAGCCGAGGCTGGCCGACTCGACGCTGAAGACCTTCTCGATGGCGCTGACGGCGCCGTTGATCACGGCGCTGTCGTAGCCGAACAGGAACCCGCCGAGCGCTGCGACGGCGGCGACCTTGACGGCCGGACCGAGCGGGGCCTCGTCGCTGCCGTCTGCGGGCGCGGGGGTCCGCCCCGAACTCGTGTCGGTCATGAGCACACCTCTCGTCGCAGCATCGCGTCCACGGCCATCTTGCGCCTCTCCGACGCCCGCGTCCTGCCGAGAGCGTCCGGAAACTCTACGCGGAGTGGGTCAACCCCGCTCCGCCGGCGTGATGGGTCGGGGCCGGTCCGCCTCCTCGGCCCTCGTAATGGTGAGGCGCCTCTCGTCCATCTCGTCGAGGAGACCTCGCAGCTCGGACCGCACGAAGTCACGAGTCGCCATGTCGCGCAACGCGATGCGCAGTGACGCGACCTCACGGGTGAGGAACTCCGTGTCCGCGAGATTGCGCTCGTCCCTGGCCCGGTCCTGCTCGAGCGCGACGCGGTCACGGTCGGCCAGACGGTTCTGCGCGAGGAGGATGAGGGGCGCGGCATATGAGGCCTGGAGCGAGAGGATGAGGGTGAGGAGGGTGTAGTTGGTGGCCCGGGGGTCGAACTGGAGCCGCTCGGGGCTGAAGGTGTTCCACGCCAGCCAGACGCCCACGAAGACGGTCATGCCCAACAGGAAGCCCGCCGTGCCCATGAGCCGCGCGAAGCTCTCGCTCATCGCGCCGAAGGTCTCTTCGGAGAACGAGGACGACGGTCGGAAGCGTCGCCGGAACTCGCGGGGCTGGTCGAGGCGCAGCCCGGAGTCTCGGCGGCGTGCCCGGTCGGGGCGCTCAGCCATGGGTCACCTCGTGCCGGTCCTCACGCCAGTCCTCGGGCAGGATGTGGTCGAGCACGTCGTCGACGGTCACGGCGCCGAGGAAGCGGCCGTCGGGGTCGACCACGGGCACGGCGACGAGGTTGTAGGTCGCGAGCATCCGGGTCACGCGCTCGAGCGGCGCGTCGGCAGGCATCGGCTCGATGCCCTTGTCGAGGACGGATCCGACAGAGGAGTGAGGCGGTTCACGCAGGAGCCGCTGGATGTGGACGAGCCCGAGGTAGCGGCCCGTCGGGGTCTCCAGGGGCGGGCGGCAGACGAAGATGCACGACGCGAGTGCGGGGTGGAGCTCCTCACGGCGCACGACCGCGAGCGCCTCGGCGATCGTCGCCTCCGGGCCGAGGATGACCGGTTCGGTCGTCATCAGACCGCCGGCGGTCTTCTCGTCGTAGGTGAGCAGCCGGCGCAGCGGGGCTGCCTCGTCGGGCTCCATGAGCTGAAGGAGCTGCTCCTGTCGTTCGGTGGACAGCTCGGCGAGGAGGTCTGCGGCGTCATCCGGCTGCATGGCCTCGAGAATGTCGGCGGCCCGGCCGGTGTCGAGGCCGCCGAGGATCTCGACCTGGTCGTCCTCGGGCAGCTCCTCGAGGATGTCCGCGAGCTTGTCGTCGTCGAGGGCGGCCGCGACCTCGGCCCGTCGTTGCTTGCTGAGGTCGTGGATGATGGCCGCGAGGTCGGCCACCCGCAGGTCGTCGTAGTTCTCGAGCAGCTTCGCCGCGCCCTGGTCAGCGCTCTGGGTCTGCAGCCCGGTGACGTCCTCGATCGCGACGAGGATGGTCTCCCCCCGCCGACGGGTGAGGCGCAGGCCGCGGGCGGGTGTGCTCGACGTCTTGCGGCAGAACACCTTGGTGATGGACCAGTCCTTGCCGCGCTGCTCCATGGCGACGTCCTCGACGGTGCCCTGGAACGTCTCGTCGGGGGACTGCACGCTGACCGGTCGTTCGAGCAGCTCGGCCAGCACGAGGGTCTCGTTGGTCCGCTGCTCGAAGCGGCGCATGTTCACCAGACCCGTGGTGATGACCTGCCCGGCATCGACCGACGTCACCCGTGTCATCGGCACGAAGACCCGCCGCCGCTGGGCCACCTCGACCACGAGACCGATGACGCGCGGCCGGCTCCGCGTCGAGCTGAAGGCGACGACGACGTCGCGCACACGCCCCACGGGGTCGCCGAGCGGGTCGAAGACACTCAGACCGGCAAGGCGCGCGACAAAGACGCGGATCGTGGGGCTCACGGCGCAAGGCTATCCGGCTGGGTCGGGAAGGGGCCTCCCCCTCAGCGGTTGCCCCGTCGCCGTGGGGGCCGGCCGCGCCAGTGCCACGGCCGCCACCGCGCGGTCGTCGCCCGCGTCGGCGGCGGGGGTGCGGCGCCCGACCCGTCGCCGTAGGTCCCCGGACCCTCGACGAGGTTGCCGAACGGGGTCAGGGCCGTGACGGCGCACTGGGCCCGCCACCGCTCGACGATGTCGCCGGTCGCGTTGAGGCGGCTGGTCTTCAGGGCCTCGACGGCGACCCGCCAGGGCTCCTCGCGGTCGTCGAGCACGCGGGCCCGGGCTCGGACCCGCAGCAGTCGCCCGCCGGTGTCCTTGCTGCGCAGCAGGAGGGTCACCTCCTCCGGCAGCCACGGCAGGTGCTGCTCGCCCGGGCCGTTGACGACGTATGCCGTGCCGTCCAGCCAGGCGTGCCAGACGGGCCACGCCCGGTCGCCGGGGACCTCGATCCAGAACAGGCCGGACTTCGTCATCGCCTCGGACACGAGCGCCGTGACGTTGGTCGGCGCAGCGTCAACGGTGGGTGCGCGAGCCGGTGCCGCAGTGGGAGCGGTAGGGGGGTCTTCGGTGCCGCCTGCCCGGCTGGACCCGCTCGTCTTGCTCACCTGTCGAGCGTAGTTGACTCCGGTCGGCGGCCGTGGACGACGACCCGCAGGACAGCGTGGGCTGCGCCTGCGGCATACCGTGCCTGTGAGGTGAACTGCGTCATAACTCTGCACGGGGCGCCGCTGCTAGGTTCAGCCCGGACCGGTGCGTCGTCCCGCTGCGGGTCTCGGTGGCGGTCCACGTCGCTCCCAAGCATCTTCCGAGGAGAGCCCCCCATGCGCAACCCCAAGGACTTCTTCACGCCGCTGGCGATGGGCGCTCCCGACCCGGTGCGGGAGATCCCGTCGCGCCCGTCGAGGGTGATCCACTTCTTCGACCCCAGCAACGAGAAGATGGCGGCGAAGGTGCCGGCGATGGTCGGGTCCGTCGACATCCTGCTGGGCAACCTCGAGGACGGCGTCAAGGCCGACAACAAGGTCGCCGCCCGCGAGGGACTGGTGCGGATCGGTCGAGACGTCGATTTCGGTGACACCACCCAGTTCTGGACCCGGCTGAACTCCTTGGACTCGCCGTGGTTCCTCGACGACGTCACGATGATCGTCCCCGCGATCGGGGATCGTCTCGACGTCGTCATGGTCCCGAAGGTCGAGGGCGCGGAGGACATCCACTACGTCGACCGGCTGCTCGCCCAGCTGGAGGCCAGGGCCGGCCTGGCCCGACCGATCCTCGTCCACGCCATCCTCGAGACGGCCCGCGGCGTTGCCAACGTCGAGGAGATCTGCGGTGCCAGCCCGCGGATGCAGGGCCTGTCCCTCGGCCCCGCCGACCTCGCCGCGTCACGCCGGATGAAGACCACCCGGGTGGGTGGCGGCCACCCCGGCTACCTCGTCCGGCAGGACCCGCCAGGGGGTGACGTCGACGCCGATCGCCCCACGTATCAACAGGATCTATGGCACTACACGATCGCGCGGATGGTCGACGCGTGTGCCGCGAACGGCATCTACCCCTTCTACGGGCCCTTCGGGGACATCAAGGACGTCGTCGCCTGCGAGGACCAGTTCCGCAACGCCTTCCTCCTCGGCTGCGTCGGCGCCTGGTCGCTCCACCCCGCCCAGATCGCCATCGCCAAGCGAGTCTTCAGCCCCTCACCCGAGGACGTGGCCCACGCCCGAGCCGTCGTTGAGGCGATGGGGGACGGCACCGGAGCAGTGATGCTGGACGGCAGGATGGAGGACGACGCGAGCCTCAAGCAGTGTCTCGTGCTCATCGACCTCGCCGAACGACTCGGCCGTCTCGACCCCGAGCTCGCGCAGGCGTATGCCGGGTCAGCGCGGTCCGAGGGTGAGGACGCCTGATGGGGGACCCCGCCACCGGGACCGCGTTCCGACCCCGCCGCTCGGTGCTCTACCTGCCGAGCTCCAACAAGCGAGCGCTCGAGAAGGCGAAGACGCTGGCGGTGGACGCCCTGATCCTCGACCTCGAGGATGCCGTGGCTCCCGACGCCAAGGCGGCCGCGCGTGAGTCTGCCTGTGCTGCAGCGCGATCGGGAGACTATGGCCAGCGCGAGCTGACCATCAGGGTCAACGGCATGGACACCGAGTGGCACGAGGAGGACCTCGCCGCCGTGAGCCCCGCCGGTCCGGACGCGATCGTCGTGCCGAAGGTCAGCTCGGCCGAGGACGTGCACCGGCTGGTGGCTGCCATGGAGGCGGCCGGGGCCCCGGCGCACACCAGGCTCTGGGCGATGGTCGAGACGCCGCGCGCGATGCTGCACGCCGAGGAGATCGCCGGTGCCTCCGAGCGGTTGACCGTCCTCGTGATGGGCACCAACGACCTCAACAAGGAGCTCGGGGCCCTGATGGTGCCGGGACGGGCGCCCCTGCTGACCGGGCTGTCGCTGTGCCTGTTGGCTGCTCGCGCGACCGGGACCGCCATTGTCGACGGCGTGTTCAACGACGTGTCGGACGGGCAGGGCTTCGAGGCCGAGTGCCGCCAGGGCCGGGAGCTGGGCTTCGACGGCAAGACCCTTATCCACCCCGGCCAGGTCGAGGGGGCCAACCGGGTCTTCGCCCCGAGTGACGCCGACGTCGAGGACGCCCGCGCGATCATCGGGGCCTTTGAGCAGGCCCGCGCGCAGGGCCGCGGCGTGGCCACCCACCGGGGGCGCCTCATCGAGAACCTGCACGTCGACACGGCCCACAAGGTCCTCGTCACCCACGAAGCCATCGCGGCCCGCGGGACCGGGTCGTAGCCGGCGGCATGCCCCCCGCTTGCGCCCGGCACCGTGGTCGCCAGGACCACCCACGTGCCGGACGCAGCTGGGAGCCCGGATCACCACCGTGACGTTGCCGCGGCCATGAGGTCGCCGAACAGCTCCCCCTCGTCCACGGCATACCCCCGCCGCGTGAACCACTCGCACATGTTGTGGGTGTCACGCTCGAGGAACTCGGGGCCGTGCGGGTTGCCGATGATGTCGACGATCTGGGGCCAGTCGATGACGACCAGGCGTTCCCCGTCGAGCAGGACGTTGTAGGGCGACAGGTCACCGTGCGCCCAGCCGTGCACCGCGAGGGTTGTCATCGTCTCGCGCAGCTGCTCGAAGAGCCCGGGCAGGAGGTGGGCCGGAGGGCGCGTCCGGGCGAGTCGCGGAGCAGCCTCACCGAGGGGGTCGCCGATGAACTCCATGAGCAGCTCGTCGTCGCTGAACTGCACGGGGTAGGGGACCGGCAGGCCCAGGTCCCAGAGCGCACCGAGGGTCTCGAACTCCACGAAGGCCCACTGCCCGCTGAGCAGCTCCTTGCCGAACCGGGTCCGTCTGGCCATCGCCCGTGTCTCCCGCGAGCGCCGGACCCGGCGCCCCTCGACGTAGCCGGCATCGCGGTGGAACATCCGGTGCTCGTGGCTGCGGTAGCGCTTCGCAGCCATGGAGGACGTCCGAGCGGGATCACCCGGGACCCACCGGCGGATGACGTGGATGTCGGCCTCCTTGCCCGACTTGAGGACGCCGAGGTCGCTCTCGACCGCACCGAGATCGGTGATCACCCAGTCCGGCCGAGGCTTGGGGCCGTGCATGGACCCGTCCCACGATGACCACCGATCACCTTCTGGTGGGCCGTCGGGGTTGCTGTCAAACTCGAGAGAGCGGTGCTCTCTGCCGTGGATGAAATTCTGTGACACAACAGTTCTCCGTCGAAAGAAGGGACAGGGTGCGACGAGCACCCACAGCAGTGATGGACATGTCGCTCTCCTCGGAGTCGTGTCGGTCAGGATCGCCTCGGCCGTATGCCGGACAGTGGCCTCCCAGCGTGTCTCACCGGGCCCACCCGGGCAACCGGTTAATGCACCTCGTCAGGGTCCACCTGTCCGGCGCGATGGCCGGCACGGCCCACCGGGACCTGGAGAAGGTTCGGCCGCGGTGCGCGGGTGGTGGGACTCACACGGCCGGCGCGGCCCGCGGCGGGTGAGCACTCGGCATACTCAGCAGAAGGGTCACGGACCCCGAGCAACGACCCGAAAAGGTGGCGACGACCCATGGCACGACTGCAGCAGACCGACGGCCTCACCGACGACCAGACCGAGCTGCTCAAGCTCGTGCGGGTCTTCGTCGAGGAGCAGATCCTCCCCGTGGCCACGCAGCTCGAGCACGCGGACGAGTACCCCACCGCCATCGTCGAGCAGATGAAGGAGATGGGGATCTTCGGGCTGATGATCCCCGAGGAGTACGGCGGTCTTGGCGAGTCGCTGTTGACCTATGCGCTCTGTGTGGAGGAGATTGCCCGCGGCTGGATGTCGGTCAGCGGCATCATCAACACCCACTTCATCCTCGCCTACATGCTCATCCAGCACGGGACTGAGGAGCAGAAGCAGAAGTACCTGCCCCGGATGGCGACCGGTGAGCTGCGTGGCTCGTTCTCGATGAGCGAGCCCGGCTGCGGGTCGGACGTCTCCGCCATCCGGACCAAGGCGGTGCGCGACGGGGACGACTACGTCATCAACGGCGAGAAGCTCTGGATCACCAACGGGGGGACCTCGAACTTCCTCGCCGTCCTCGTCAAGACCGACACCGGGGCGGACAGCGTCTACCGCAACATGTCGACCTTTCTCGTCGAGAAGGACGCGGGGTTCGGTCCACAGGCCGAGGGCACCCTCACCATCCCGCCGAAGATCGAGAAGATGGGCTACAAGGGCGTCGACTCGACCGGCGCGGTGTTCGAGGGGTATCGGATCGGGGCCGGGCAGATCCTCGGCGGGGAGGCGGGCAAGGGCTTCTACCACATGATGGACGGGGTCGAGGTGGGCCGCGTCAACGTCGCAGCCCGGGGCTGTGGCGTCGCGCGCCGGGCCTTCGAGCTGGGCATCCGCTATGCCCAGCAGCGCGAGACCTTCGGCAAGCCGATCGCCCAGCACCAGGCGGTGATGTTCCGGCTCGCCGACATGGCGACAAAGGTCGAGGCAGCACACCAGATGATGGTCAAGGCGGCCCGGATCAAGGACAGCGGCGAGCGCAACGACCTCGAGGCGGGTATGGCGAAGTACCTCGCGTCGGAGTACTGCGCGGAGGTGGTCGCGGACTCCTTCCGCATCCACGGCGGCTACGGCTACTCCAAGGAGTACGAGATCGAGCGCCTGTACCGCGATGCGCCCCTGCTCCTCATCGGCGAGGGCACGTCAGAGATCCAGCGCATGGTCATCGGCAAAAAGCTCCTACAGCGCAACAAGATTTAGCGCGAGCCCCATGTCGCCCAGTGCGGGCGAATGGACGAATGACTCCGAGATTTCATGCTTCGCCTTCATCCGGCGGCGAGTCCCGGCTCGATCGCTGGCGTGATCTCGCCGGGACACCAGCCAGAACATGACTCGCTCGTGACGACTTCGGCGGCCAGCGGAGCTAGCCGACGGTCAAGCTGACCACGCTCGTGGCCGTCTCAGCCGCGGGGTCGCGACACGATCTACGCCGGCCGGGGCAACGACGTGATCTCGGTGCACTACGGCCGCGGCCTCGTGGACTGCGGGCCCGGTCGCGACATCTACCACGTCGCGCGCACGCGCCGGAAGGGCTACAGGATCCGCAACTGCGAGAAGGTCGAGTACCGGCCGGAGAGCGTGCGCGGCGGCCCGATGAAGCCGCTGTCCTAGCGCGCTGGAAGCCGGAACGGCCGTATGCCGCCGTTGCACTAGGGTTGCTCGCCGTGGCCGCCACCGAAGATGCGAAGACCCTCATCGAGATCGCTGTCGCGCGCTTCATCGAGGACGTGCCCGCGCTCGCTCCGCTGAAGCTCATCTTCGCCGTTGAGCTGCGCGGTCGCGGCGACGTGCAGATGTATCGCGTGGAGCTCGGCGGCAAGGACGTTGCGCCGCTCGTCACCAAGGGCATCGGCGAGGACGCGCGGGTGCGGGTGCAGATGCCGCGCTCGTTCTTCAACGTCATGGCCAAGGAGGCCCATCTCGCCGACTGGCGCGAGGCGTTCACGTACGGCCAGGCGAAGGCGGCGGGAGTCCAGGAGATCCTCAAGCTCATCGTGCACGTCGTGGAGAAGCAGGAGGAGCGCACCCGCACGCGGCGCGCGCGCGGCTCGGGCTGAGGCTGAGAACGCGACGGGCCGGCTCGAGGGCCGGCCCGCGGTACTGCCAAGGAAGACGTTCGCTACTTGCGCTGGTACGGGTCGACCTGGATGTCGTCGATCGAGAAGCTCCCGCCAAGCTGCGCGGTGAAGCGGAAGGCGACGGCGGTGTGATCGCCGGACAGCAGCGGCAGGAGGTTCGCGATGACCGTCATCGGCACCGTCGGCTGCCAGACGCCGGCCGTCGTGCCGACCGTGCCGATCGACAGGCTGCTCACGACGCCGAGGTTGTTCTCGAACAGCACGTCGACGCGCAGCGAGCCCTGGCCGAGCGGGCCGACCGCGGTGCGCTTGGCGAAGAAGCGGATGGTCGGATGCTCGATGCCGACGCAGATCACGGGGCTCGTCGCCACGGCGCCGGCGGGGACCGACAGCGAGGAGGCGTCGCCCGCGCCGGCGACGTAGAAGGTCTCGTTGCCGCTCGCCACCGCGGCGCCTCCGCTCAGCGTCCAGCCGGCAGCGGCGGACTCGAAGTCCCCGCCGCCCAGCGGCGTGTAGTTGGCGAAGTCCAGCCACGGCTTGAACGGCTGCGAGAGCGACTGTTGGTCGCACGATTCGGCAGCATCGACGAGCAGTCCGGCGTTGGCGGACGTGGCGCTCATCGTCAGCGCGGCGAGGGCGATGGAGGCGGTGGAGCCGAGGCGTAGCTTCATGCGGCGAGTGAGCAAGAGGAGTCCTTTCCCGAGGTTTGTCGCCTGACGGCTCAAGACCAACTGTCGGCGCGCCGTTGGTATCGGCGTGAGCGCATCGCAGATGTGTAGGACATGTGTCCACCGGCTCCGGTTACCATCAAGGCTGGCCGATACTGAGCCAGGGTGAGTGTGCGCGA